>JBIIQR010000032.1:0-8416 GCA_044341985.1 Burkholderiaceae bacterium | reverse complement strand
GCCTGATCTCGAATTAATCGCGATACCAGTCGCATCAATTTACGTTGATACTTCGACACCAGTAACTCGAATGCTTTTTTGTCTCCGTGTTGAACACGATCGACCAACAACTGATCTACCTCGCGCTCTGTGGTCAAACCAAAAATCCTCGCATACGAACACGCCCCGAAGCACCTGTTCGATTGAGTGCGAGCTTTGTTGTTGACTTGATTTCAGTTAAGAAGTTCCCCTGAATCAGGGAATGTGTGGCGGTCACATAGTCGTATCGGGATTTTTCCCAGCGATCCAATGACAGGCTGTGCGTAACTTGCGAAATGAAGCCTCGTGTAGAGAATCGGGCAGTACGATAACCACTCGCACATATCCATTCGCCGATTGAAAACGAAGCAAGAGCAGCATTGACCAAAGCGTAGAGTCCCGATGAAGTTGAACTAACTCACCACGGTCCTGATGGGTACTTTTAAATTGCACTGACTCAGGTATCGCGGCCTGATCAGTCTGGCGTAAGTGAATCACGCCATTTCCGGAAATATCAATGAAGAAGATTTTTTTATGGCGGTTAAAAAAGAGAAAGCTATAGATTGCTGCTGCAGCGCAAAGTAGGATGAGTAACTGACGAAAAACAAACACCGAATCATCAACTGATAAATTGGCGAGTAGAGCCGCCGTGGTCAACAGCAGAAGGCTCATTGTGATAAGTGCCACTGAAATACTGCGTGAGGGATGAACAACAACGGAAGTGGCAATCGACATGAGATAAACGTTACGCTATATCGCTTTACGTTTCGTTATCTCGATTAGACAAAGCAAGGACATCGCTTGGTCAGCACAACGAAAAATTAGGGTGCGCGGGAAAAAATCAGGGTTCCGTTCGTGCCACCAAAGCCGAACGAATTTTTGACTGCGATATCAATTTTCATATCCCGCGCTTGGTTAGCGCAGTAGTCGAGATCGCAAGCAGGATCTTGATTAAAAATATTGATCGTCGGTGGAGATTTTTGATTATGAACAGCGAGTACAGTGAAGACGGCTTCCAGTCCACCTGCACCACCCAGCAAATGTCCCGTCATAGATTTGGTTGAATTCACCACAATGTTTTTTGCGTGATCACCCAAAGCACGTTTGATGGCGACTGTTTCAGCGACATCACCCAGCGGAGTCGATGTACCGTGCGCATTTACATAATCAACCTGATCTGCATTCACACCCGCATTTCGCATAGCAGCGACCATGCAGCGTCGCGCACCATCGCCATCTTCCAATGGTGCAGTCATGTGGTGAGCATCGGCACTCATGCCAAAGCCTAGTAATTCAGCATAGATTTTTGCGCCACGCGCCTTGGCATGCTCGTACTCTTCCAACACCATCACGCCAGCGCCTTCGCCAAGCACAAAACCATCACGATCTTTATCCCACGGACGTGATGCCGTTGCTGGATCATCGTTGCGCGAAGACAGTGCACGAGCGGACGCAAAACCACCCAAGCCCAACGGGGAAATAGTTGATTCCGCTCCACCAGCAATAATGACATCGGCATCACCGTATTCAATCATGCGGCCGGCTTCACCTATGCAATGCAAACCCGTCGTGCAGGCTGTGACGATCGCAATGTTTGGACCTTTTAATCCGTACTTAATCGAGAGATGACCGGAGATCATGTTGATGATCGAGGCTGGGACGAAGAAGGGGCTAATACGGCGCGGACCGCGGTTGGTCAGCTCAGTGTGTGTCTGCTCGATCATCGGCAGGCCACCGATACCGGAGCCGACGATCACGCCTATGCGCTCAGCATTTTCTTCGGTGACTTGAAGTCCGCTGTCTTGCATCGCTTGCATGCCAGCAGCCATGCCGTAATGGATAAAGGTATCCATATGGCGAGCTTCTTTGCCGGGCATGTAATCCTCGACATTGAAGCCTTTGACTTCACCAGCGAAATGCGTGGAGAAGGGACTTGCATCGAAACGTGTGATTGTGGCAATACCGGATCTGCCAGCCAATAAGGCATCCCACGAGTTCGTAACCGAGTTACCAATCGGGGAAACACATCCAAGTCCAGTGACGACCACACGACGTTGCTTTGAGCGACTCAAACCATGCTCCTGAAAACTAACAAATTGCTCGCTGCGCAGAAATTAGGACTTGACGTGTGCCGTGGCGTAATCGATGGCCTGTTGGACCGTCGTAATCTTTTCAGCTTGCTCGTCAGGGATTTCCATTTCGAATTCGTCTTCTAGTGCCATGACCAATTCGACGGTATCCAGCGAATCTGCGCCGAGGTCATCAACGAACGACGATTCGTTCTTGATATCAGCTTCAGCAACACCAAGTTGCTCAGCAACTATTTTTTTAACGCGGGATTCGATGTCAGACATCTTGCTCCTCCAAAGGACAGGTTTCGTAAAGTGCGCGCATTTTATCAGGTTTGCGCGATGGAACTCAGTTTTTGACTTTTGCTTTTATTAACAAAAAAATGCGCTGAAAATCAAGCAAAAGTCCGTATTCATACGGTTTATCCACCACTCATGTACATGCCGCCATTAACGTGCAGCGTTGTACCCGTAACATATCCCGCCTCCGGCGATGCCAAAAACGCTACAGCGGCTGCAATATCCTCAGGCATACCAAAGCGGCCGGCAGGTATTTGCTGCAATAGTGCAGCAACTTGTTGCTCATTTAGTGCTTTGGTCATATCGGTATCAATAAATCCAGGAGCTACGCAATTGACGGTGATATTCCGACTGCCTACCTCACGCGCTAACGCACGAGTCATGCCGGCAACACCTGCCTTAGACGCTGCGTAATTCATTTGCCCGGGATTACCTGCCGAACCAACGACAGAGGTGATATTAATGATGCGCCCATGCTTAGCTTTCATCATCCCTCTCAACACCGCGCGGGACAAACGGCCCACCGCCGTAAGATTGGTAGCGATAACGGTATCCCACTCTTCATCTTTCATACGCATGGCAAGCTGGTCGTGCGTAATACCCGCGTTATTCACTAATATAGATAAGCTGCCAAACTCTTTACTAATGGCATCCACCAATTCATTCGATTGAGCGGCGTCATTCACATTAAGCACAACGCCACGTCCGGCACCGGCTTGCGACAAGTACTCAGTGATAGCCATTGCACCTGACTCCGATGTCGCTGTACCAATCACGGTGGCACCACGGCGCGCGAGTTCCATTGCAATTGCGCGACCAATGCCACGCGATGCACCTGTAACTAATGCCACCTGTTTATCTAGTCCAGCCGATTTATTCATGATCCTATTGTCTCCAAAAGCGCGTCCATTGATGCTTGATCGTTGATGGCATCGGTGGCGAGTTCACCATGAATGCGTTTCACCAATCCAGAAAGTACTTTGCCGGGACCGCATTCAATCACGCGCTCAACACCTAGTGATGCCATCATTTGTACCGTTTCTACCCAACGCACGGGGCTGGCCGCTTGACGAACAAGCGCATCTTTCATTGCTTCTGCATCAGTCACCACCGCCACATCTACATTGTTAATTAGAGGGATAGCAGGGGACGCAAAAGCAACACCTTGCAGATAGTCACGCAAACGATCTGAAGCAGGTTTCAACAGCGAAGAGTGAAATGGCGCAGAGACTGGCAAAGGCAAGGCACGTTTTGCTCCTTTAGCTTTTGCCACTTCGCATGCACGCTCGACGGCCGACTTGTGACCTGCAATAACCACTTGTGCGGGAGCGTTGAAGTTAACTGGCTCGACCACCTCACCCTGCGCGGCCTCCACACAGGCAGCACGCACCTCGTCATCAGACAATCCTAGAATCGCGGCCATCCCGCCCTGACCTACCGGCACCGCTTCTTGCATGGCTTGCGCGCGAAAGCGCACGAGTGGCACAGCATCGTTGAATTGAATGACTCCGGCTGCCACCAGCGCTGAGTATTCACCCAAGCTATGGCCGGCAACAACGTCAGCCAACTTGCCACCGGCTGCCATCCACGCGCGATAAAACGCTACCGCCGAAGCTAGCATCACTGGCTGCGTATTTGTCGTCAGGTCGAGTTCTTCTTTCGGACCGTCTAAAATTAATTTGCCGAGATCAAAACCTAAGGCCTGCGATGCTTCGGCAATCGTTTCGGCGACGACAGCATTACCTGCAAAACCATTCAACATGCCAATGGCTTGCGAGCCTTGACCAGGAAATACAAAAGCTATTTTTTTCATAGGGTAATGAAATTCAGAATTTTTTATTAGAGGCGAACTAACACAGCACCCCAAGTAAAACCACCGCCCACACCTTCCATCAGTATGTGTTGGCCAGGGTGAATACGACCGTCACGCATAGCTTCATCAAAGGCCAATGGAATTGAGGCTGCGGATGTATTGCCATGACGGTCGACAGTAACGACCATTTTTTCTAATGGAAGACCTAATTTTTTCGCCGTGCCCTGCATGATACGAATATTGGCTTGGTGTGGAATTAACCAATCGATTTGCGATGCCTGCATACCCGCCGCATCCAGCACTTCATTAGCGACTTGCTCTAACACTGAAACAGCGAGTTTAAAAACGGCCTGACCATCCATCGTCAGAAAAGCCGTACCTGCCACAGCACCCGCGCTGACTGATCCAGGCACACATAAAATATCAGTATGCCTTCCATCGGCGTGCATACGCGTAGCAAGAATCCCTGGCTCGTCGGATTGCGATAACACTACTGCACCCGCACCGTCACCAAACAACACACAGGTCGTGCGGTCATTAAAATCAAGAATGCGTGAAAATACTTCAGCACCGATCACCAGTGCGTGCTTGTGCATACCTGATCGAATAAAACTATCCGCAACAGAAACCGCGTAGACAAAGCCACTGCAAACGGCTTGTATATCCATCGCAGCACAATGATTTATGATGCCGAGTTTGCGTTGTACAACGCAGGCCGTACTAGGAAAACCACCGAGATAATCGGGGGTTGATGTTGCCAGAATAATGAGATCGATATCGTCTGGTTGTAAACCTGCCATCTCAATGGCGCGTTGCGCTGCTTCAGTGGCAAGGTCGCTGGCCATTACACCAGGATCAGCAAAGTGTCTTGAGGAAATGCCGCTGCGCGAGACTATCCATTCATCCGACGTCTCTAGGCCGCGTTCAGCCAAGATTTTTGCGAGGTCAGAATTGCTTACTTTCCGTGGCGGTAGGGAGCTTCCGGTACCGACGATTTTTGTATACATAGTCATGCTATTTTTTGCTCACTGTCGGCGTGATCAACTGCCTGAGGCATCAGATCTGCCATCGAAGTTTCTATGCGCGACAACACATCATGACGTGCTGCTTCAAATGCGCGACGAATGGCCCATTCAAAGCCATCGGCTTTTTCGCCGCCGTGACTCTTGAAAACTAAACCACGTAAACCTAACAAGCTAGCGCCATTGTAACGAGAAGGATTGAGTCGCTGTGAAATTCGCTTGAGTGCGCTGCGAGCAATCAACGCACCCAACATATCTAACCAACCTTTGCGAAGTTCAGTCACCAACACGCCTTTAATCAATCGGCCTAAACCTTCAACGGCTTTCAAGGTGACATTACCTACAAATCCATCGCACACCACAATATCGGTGGTACCTTCGAAAATGTCATTACCCTCGACGTTACCGTAAAAATTAATCAAGCCTTTTGCATGATCTGCGCGCAGCAATTCCGCTGTCTGCTTCACTAATTCGTTACCTTTTATATCTTCGGCGCCCACATTCAACAAACCCACCGTAGGACGCTCATGTCCTTCAACGGCCGAAACGAGCGCTGAACCCATCAACGCAAATTGATGCAAATGATGTGGCTCACAATCGACGTTCGCGCCTAAATCAAGCACATACGTCGGGCCATCGTTTTGATTCGGGAGAATGGTGCAAATCGCTGGGCGGTCAACACCTGGCATCGTTTTTAGTAAGTAACGTGACACCGCCATGAGAGCGCCGGTGTTGCCAGCAGAAACACAGGCTTGTGCGCGCCCATCTTTAACCTGAGTAATTGCTATGCGCATAGACGAATCTTTTTTGCGGCGCAAAGCGGTTTCCAAGGGATCGTCCATTTCGACGACCTCACTGGCATTGACTACCGTTATTCGAGGATTGCCAGCAGCACCCAGCTTGTTCAGCTCAACGTGGATAGGGGCTTCCCGTCCCACCAAAATAAGGTTGACGGATGGCTCACTTTTTAAAAAAGCGAGAGAGGCAGGAACGGTGACAGAAGGACCGTGATCACCACCCATGCAATCAATGGCAAGTGTGATGGTCATGTCAGCGGCAGAAGTTGCCGGGCCGACAGTAGGCCGAGATCATTCATGCGATGTCACGACGGGGGTGCGCACTCTGGATACAAAAACGGCGCTAAGCAGTCGAAGACTGTTCACGCCGTAGTTGCTACGTCCAGAAAATTATTCGTCGTTTTTAGTCTTGAGGACCTTGCGACCACGATAAAAGCCGTTAGGGCTAATGTGATGACGCAAATGAGTCTCACCTGTCGTTGACTCAACAGCCAATGCAGCAGGTGTCAGAAAATCATGCGAGCGATGCATGCCGCGCTTGGACGGGGTTTTCTTGTTTTGTTGAACAGCCATGTCGTACTCCTAAACCAAACAATTTATAAGTTTACCATACTGAGCAGCGCTAATAACTAGTGATTAACACATTAATCAGACAACTTCGGCCGCTCTAGCGCCTTCCAGGCTGACCGGCCAATTAAAAAAAGCCGTTTTCCTGTTACTTCAATTACTTCAATTACTTCAATTTTTTCAAAATAGCAAAAGGTGATTCCAATTTACTATCGATTGCTGCCTGTGAACCTTCAGGACAAACCTCATGTCGAGGCGACAAAGGCAATGATAACAACGCCTCATCTTCAACCAGTGCCAGCAAATCCATAGCCGTCGAACCAACGATGACGTCGATACTCTCGTCAGCGAGTCTTTCTTCGGTTGCCTCGGCTTGCGCCTCGTCCGCCACTAACACCAAACGACTTTCGGCATTAATCTGTTGAGTAAATGGAGTCAGGCAGCGCTGACAAACTAAGCGAACCTCTCCTTTAACTGTCAGGGACAATTGAGGCATCCCCTCAGAATGACGACCACCATGAAACGTCCAACTCAAGTCTCCACTCACATCATGCACGTCGGCCCTCAGCCTTACGAATTCGGCCACTGGGGTCGTGCCCGAGGCCTGCCCAGCTAATCGACAAAATTCAAGGCTATTAATGGTGGTCGCACTCATACGCCAGTACATTCCGGAAAACCCGCTATGATAACAGGGTTTACTTTCGGCTTTACGATGCGACTTCTGCTTACTTTGTAGGCAAATCAGCGCTCAACTTTACTTAGATCACCCTGTCGATTCATGCCACCCTCACTCGCTCCGCGCTTGATTCTCGCTTCAGGCTCGGCCTATCGGAAAGAGCTGCTATCCCGCCTTCAATTGCCGTTCGAGGTGATTTCGCCGAATCTCGATGAATCTCCACTCAAAAATGAAACGCCAGTAGAAACTGCCCTAAGGCTGGCCGAAGCTAAAGCTAAAGCCGTCGCTAAGCGGGCAGATTTTTCGTTGATTATCGGATCCGATCAGGTGGCCACCTTAGACCACGAGCAAATAGGAAAGCCCGGCGACCACGCACGCGCATTGGCACAACTGAAAAAAATGCGTGGCCGTGAAGTGATTTTTCATACGGCATTGTGCCTACTAGACAATCGCGCTGGAAGTCCAACGCCTTTGCAGATCGAGTCGATCGCCACTTCAGTCACGTTTAGAGACTTACCCGACGCAGAACTCGACGCCTATCTGCAGATTGAAAAACCCTATGATTGCGCAGGCAGCGCAAAAAATGAAGGCCTAGGCATTGCACTGATTGATCACATTCGAAGCGACGATCCGACCGCACTCACCGGTCTGCCCCTAATTGCACTAACACGCATGCTGCGCGCTGCGGGCGTGCAGTTGTTTAATGTATAGATCAATGAACGGCACTCTTTATCTCATTCCCAATGCTTTAGGCCCTGGTGCACTCGATGAGGTGCTGCCCGCTTCTGTACGCCAAACTACGGCACAGTTAGATTACTTCATCGCTGAAAATGCCAAAACGGCGCGCGCCTTTTTGAAACTGGTATCGACGACGCATCCGCTGGGAAAGCCATTACAGGAAATCGAGATTCGTGAATTAAATATCAACACCGCAGCCTCTGAGCTGCCTTCCCTGCTAGCGCCTTTACTCGCAGGTAGACATGCGGGATTAGTTTCGGAAGCCGGGGTACCAGCTGTAGCGGATCCGGGTGCAGATTTAGTTAGACTGGCACATCAAAAAAATATACCGGTAAAACCGCTAGTCGGCCCCTCATCAATATTGCTGGCACTAATGGCCAGCGGATTGAATGGGCAGAGCTTTGCATTTCAAGGTT
>JBIIQR010000031.1:0-8451 GCA_044341985.1 Burkholderiaceae bacterium | reverse complement strand
ACTGGCAGCAGCGAAAAGATCGAATTCAAGAAGGGCAAGTTGAGGATGTTTTTCCTTATCCTCAAGAGATACGTTTTGTTAACCAAGCCCCGGCATTGCCGGGCAGTTCGATTGCGTAAGCAGTTTGAATTTTTTACTGGAGAGACTCATGCAAGACCCTATCGTTATCGTCGGTGCCGCTCGCACCCCTATGGGCGCATTTCAAGGTGATTTTTCATCACTGGCCGCACATGATCTGGGGGCGGTTGCAATTCGTGCTGCGATTGAACGTGCAGGTATTTCGGCCGACGTAGTCAACGATGTTATTTTCGGTAATTGCTTGATGGCGGCACAAGGACAAGCGCCAGCGCGTCAAGCGTCGATCAAAGGTGGTGTTCCGGTATCAGCGGGTGCAGTAACTTTGTCAAAAATGTGCGGCTCGGCGATGCAGGCGACGATTTATGGTTTTGATTCGTTGATGGCTGGTACGAACGATGTTGTCGTTGCCGGTGGTATGGAGTCTATGACGAATGCTCCTTATTTAGTACCTAAAGCCCGCGGTGGCTATCGTATTGGTCATGGCATGTTGTATGACCACATGATGCTTGATGGTTTGGAAGATGCCTATGAAAAAGGTCGCGCCATGGGTACCTATGCGGAAGATTGCTCCAGCAAATACAACTTTTCTCGCGAAGATCAAGATGCGTTTGCGATTGAATCCGTCAAGCGTGCGCAAGCAGCTACTGCGGATGGCTCCTTCGTTTGGGAAATTGCGCCCGTCACCGTTAAAGGACGTACTGGTGATGTCGTGATTGATAAAGATGAAGGTCCACTCAAAGCTAAGATCGATAAAATTTCGCAATTAAAACCGGCATTCAAAAAAGATGGAACGATTACGGCGGCTTCCTCATCATCGATCAATGATGGTGCTGCAGCCTTGGTATTAATGCGCGAATCAACCGCTAAAAAACTCGGCGTTAAGCCGATTGCAAAAATCGTAGCGCATCAGCGCCATTCGCAAGAACCTAATTGGTTCACCACAGCGCCGGTCGGCGCGATTGAAAAGCTGTACAAAAAAATCGGCTGGAGCAGTGATCAAGTCGATCTATTTGAAGTCAACGAAGCTTTTGCAGCTGTTGCAATGGCGGCGATGAAAGAACATAACATCCCTCACGAGAAAATCAACATTCACGGCGGCGCGTGTGCCTTGGGCCATCCTATCGGTGCATCGGGTGCACGTATTATTGTGACCTTGCTCGGCGCATTGAAAAAAACCGGCGGCAAGCGCGGTGTGGCTGCGCTGTGTATCGGTGGCGGTGAAGCAACCGCTATGGCTATTGAGATGATGTAAAGGAAATACGCATGCGCACTGCACTGATTATTGGAGCTTCGCGAGGTATTGGTCGTGAATTTGTTCGGCAGTTGTTATCTGCTGGATGGAAAGTATTTGCGACGGCACGGGATGAAGCCTCGTTGCAAGCGCTAAAAGAAGAGGGTGCGCATGCGTTGAAAGTCGATGTCGCGATATCAGAATCCTTAGCAGGTCTGACATGGCAGCTGGATGGTGAGCGTTTGGATTTGGCAGTGTATGTGGCTGGCGTGTTTGGTTCATACGATGGCGCAACCGAGCCGCCAGCGGTCGCCATGTTCGATGCCACCATGCACGCGAATGTACTGGGTGCGATGCAGGCGATTCCGCTGGTAGCGCCTTGTGTAGCATCCGCCAAAGGTAAATTTGTTTTTATCACCAGCGGCATGGGCAGCATTGGTGAAGCTGAATCCAGTATGGGATGGGTCTATCGCGCATCCAAAGCCGCATTGAACATGGCAGTTCATTCAGCGCGTAATGATTATCCGACGATGACCTTAATCACCATGAACCCAGGTTGGGTGAAGACTGACATGGGTGGTGCACAAGCGCCGACATCGGTTGCGCAAAGTGTGTCGGGTATGCTGGGTGTCATTGAAAAAACTAAGCTCTCAGAGAGCGGTAGCTTTCAAAGTTATGATGGCCGCAAGATGGGCTGGTAACCTTTAAAAATTCTGTTTAAGTGGTTCGCTTAAACGTGAGTTGAGTGACGCAAGGAAAATAAGAATGATTTTGTCTGAACAGCACCAAATGATTCGCGATGCGTTGCGAGATTTTTCGCAGCAGCAGTTGACACCGAATGCCGCACTTTGGGATCGTGAACGAGAATTTCCGCACGACGCATTAAAACAGCTCGCAGCACTCGGCGCCTTTGGTGTAGCGGTACCGCAAGAGCAGGGCGGTGCCGGACTTGATTATCTTTCCCTGGCATTAGTGATTGAAGAAATTGCTGCCGGTGATGGCGGTGTCTCGACTATCATCTCGGTTAATAATTGTCCCGTCTGCAGTATTGGTATGTCGTATGCCAATGAGGCACAGCAGCGTGATTGGCTAATGCCGCTAGCTAAAGGCGACATGCTAGGTGCATTTTGTTTGACCGAGCCGCATGCCGGTAGCGATGCATCGGCTTTACGCACTACAGCGCGACGTGATGGTGATAGCTATGTTTTAAATGGTGTGAAGCAGTTCATCACGAGTGGCAAGCATGCGGATGTTGCCATCGTGATGGCGGTAACCGACAAAGCAGCAGGTAAGCGTGGCATTAGTGCTTTTTGGGTACCCACAAATACACCGGGCTACATCGTTGCACGAATAGAAGAAAAGCTAGGTCAGCATTCATCGGATACGGCGCAGATTGTATTTGAGAATTGCCGTATACCAGCGGCCAATCTGATCGGCGATGAAGGCATAGGTTATAAGATTGCGTTGTCTGGATTAGAAGGTGGCCGCATCGGTATTGCAGCGCAATCGGTAGGTATGGCGCAGGCAGCTTTTGATGCCGCACTACTGTATGCGAAAGACAGGCAGAGTTTTGATAAGCCTTTGTTTGAGCATCAAGCAGTACAGTTTCGTTTGGCCGATATGGCAACACAGATTGAAGCAGCGCGTCAGCTGGTTTGGCACGCTGCGACGATGAAAGACGCGGGTGTGCCGTGTCTAAAAGAAGCAGCGATGGCAAAATTATTTGCCAGTGAAATGGCAGAAAAAATCTGTACCGAAGCGATACAGATACATGGCGGTTATGGTTATCTCGCAGATTTTCCAGTCGAACGCATTTATCGCGATGTACGCGTTTGCCAAATCTACGAAGGTACTAGTGACATACAAAAAATACTGATAGGGCGCGCACTGGCCTGAGTAATCATCCCATGAGCATACAAATCATAAAACCTTGCCCTTGCGGCGGTGAATCCTTAGACGTTTGTTGTGGTCCGTTTATTTCGGGTAATGCTGTGCCCGAAACACCAGAACAATTAATGCGTTCGCGTTACTCGGCCTATGTGCTGGGTGATGAAGCGTATCTGCGCGTGACGTGGGATCCGGCAACGTGTCCGCCCGAACCGCTGGTTGAGCCGAATATTTCATGGGTCGGTTTAGAGGTTCGTTCATCGCAGCACGAAGGTGACGAAGGCATCGTTGAATTTGTTGCGCGGGCCAAGGTGGGTGGTCGCGCCCGACGCTTGCACGAAACCAGTCGCTTTGTGCGTAGAGAAGGCCGCTGGTTGTATGTGGATGGTGATTTCAAGGCTTAATCGCTACTCTGGCGATGTGTGGGCCAGCCATTAAATTTTCATAGTCATTTATCGAGTCGCCCTATGCCCGTCATTGACAGCAAACTGAATCCACGCTCAGCAGAGTTTGTCGCCAATGTGACTGCTATGCAGACGTTGGTTGATGACTTACGCGCTCACTGCGAAAAAATAAGTTTCGGTGGCGGTGAGGCAGCGCGTGAAAAACATACCGGACGCGGCAAGTTACTACCGCGTGAGCGTATCAATCAATTACTCGATCCGGGTACCGCTTTTCTAGAGTTCTCACAGTTAGCCGCTTTGAATATGTACGACAATGCAGCGCCTTGCGCGGGCATTATTACGGGCATAGGTCGTGTTAAAGGTTTGGAGTGCGTCATTGTCTGTAATGACGCCACCGTTAAAGGGGGTACGTACTACCCCATGACGGTAAAAAAACATTTACGCGCCCAAGAAATCGCCGAACAAAATCATCTCCCTTGTATTTATCTGGTGGATTCCGGCGGGGCAAATCTGCCGAATCAAGAAGATGTGTTTCCAGACCGTGAACACTTCGGCCGAATTTTTTTCAATCAAGCGACGATGTCGGCTAAAGGCATACCGCAAATTGCGGTGGTGATGGGTTCGTGCACGGCGGGCGGTGCTTATGTACCGGCGATGAGCGACGAATCTATCATCGTTAAAAATCAAGGCACGATTTTCTTGGGTGGTCCACCGTTAGTCAAAGCGGCCACCGGTGAAATTGTAAGCGCCGAAGATCTGGGTGGCGGTGATGTGCATACGCGCTTGTCAGGTGTAGTCGATCATTTGGCGAATGATGATTTTCATGCGTTGTCACTCGCCCGCAATATAGTCGCGAATTTAAATAAACAAAAAAATCATTCTTTAGTGCTGCGTGAGCCGGTCGCACCCAATTACGATGCGAAAGAAATTTACGGCGTTATACCGACGGATACGCGTAAACCATTCGATGTGCGCGAAGTGATAGCGCGCATAGTCGATGGCAGTGAGCTGGATGAATTTAAGCCGCGCTTTGGTGCAACGCTCGTGTGTGGCTTTGCGCATATCCATGGCATGCCGGTAGGTTTAATTGCGAACAACGGCATTTTATTTTCTGAATCGGCTGTTAAAGGCGCGCATTTTATTGAGCTGTGCTGTCAGCGCAAGATACCGCTAGTTTTTCTGCAAAATATTACCGGCTTCATGGTCGGCCGCAAATACGAAAACGAAGGTATTGCTCGGCATGGCGCCAAGTTGGTGACAGCGGTAGCCACGGCAGCCGTACCGAAATTCACTGTCATTATTGGCGGTAGTTTTGGAGCAGGTAATTACGGCATGTGTGGTCGTGCTTATTCGCCGCGCATGTTGTGGATGTGGCCGAATGCGCGCATCTCGGTGATGGGTGGTGAACAAGCCGCGAGTGTGTTGGCAACGGTGCGTCGCGATGGCATCGAATCCAAAGGTGGGAGCTGGAGCGCAGCAGAGGAAGAATCGTTTAAACAACCGATACGCGCTCAATATGAAGAGCAAGGTCATCCGTACTATGCAAGCGCACGCTTGTGGGACGATGGTGTGATTGATCCTGCGGATACTCGTACGGTGTTAGCGCTAGGCTTATCGGCTGCGTTGAATGCGCCGATACCAGAGACACGCTTTGGCCTGTTTCGGATGTAATGCATGTCAATCACTCCGCCGCTGTGAATACAAGCACTGACGCTGTTTCAAATGACTGGGTCGCGCGTAGTTTAGCGAGCGTCTGGCATCCCTGCACCCAAATGCAGCATCATGAGCAACTTCCTTTAGTGGCAATCAGTCACGGTAAAGAGGCGTGGTTGTTTGATCATCAGGGGCGACGTTACTTTGATGGTGTGAGTTCGTGGTGGGTGAATTTATTTGGCCATGCGAATCCACGCATTAATGCCGCGCTTAAGGATCAGCTCGATACATTAGAACACGCCATGCTGGCGGGTTTTACGCATGAGCCCGTGGTCCAATTGTCTGAGCAGTTAGCGGCCAAAACACAGCACCAATTAGGCCATTGTTTTTATGCGTCGGATGGTGCTTCAGCGGTTGAAATTGCGCTCAAGATGAGTTTTCATTACTGGCGTAATACCGGTAATGCTCGCAAACAGGAATTCGTTTGTCTTTCAGGTAGCTATCACGGTGAAACGATCGGTGCGTTGGGTGTCACCGATGTTGCGCTGTTTACTGAGGCGTATGGCGGCATGTTTAAGCAAGCGCATGTGGTGATGTCGCCGGATGCGCGTCAGGCAGAGCTCGGCGAAACGAGCAAAGATGTCGCACAGCGCGCCATACTTGCGATGCGTACTTTATTAGAGCGACGCGCCGATCAAATTGCAGCAGTGATCGTTGAGCCACTCGTGCAGTGTGCAGTAGGTGTGGCGATGCATGATGCGGAATATTTGCGTCAATTACGTCAATTGTGCGATGAATTCAATGTACATTTGATTGCCGATGAAATTGCTGTCGGGTGCGGTCGCACGGGCACTTTCTTTGCCTGTGAGCAGGCTTCAATCTGGCCGGATTTTTTATGTCTATCCAAAGGCATAAGCGGTGGCTATCTTCCGCTATCACTCGTTATGACTCGCGATGTCATTTATCAAGCCTTTTATCACCGTGATACCGCTCGTGGATTTTTGCATTCGCATTCGTATACAGGCAATCCACTCGCGTGTCGCGCGGCGTTGACCACATTGGCGATTTTTCACGATGATGACGTGATTGTAAAAAATCAGCAACGCGCGCAACTGATAGCCGATGCGCTGCTGCCGATTGCCAATCATCCTCGGGTACGTCATGTACGACAACAAGGAATGATTGCGGCATTTGATGTAGAGCCAGCGGTTGTTGATGGTTTTAGCCGGCGTTTTTTCACGCAGGCGCTGGAACACGAATTACTGTTGCGTCCCATAGGAAAAACGGTGTATTGGATGCCGCCGTATATCGCTAGCGCAGATGAGTTGGCTTGGTTAGGTAAAACGACATTGCACGTATTGAATAGTGTCGCTAATTGAATTTACGAGTGACTGTCAGAACAATGAATTATCGAAGCCGGAGCGCCACGGATGTTTAACAAACTACTGATTGCTAATCGCGGAGAAATCGCTTGTCGAGTAGCGACGACTGCGCGCCGTTTAGGTATTAAAACGGTGGCGGTGTATTCCGAAGCTGATGCTAATGCGCGGCATGTGTCTTTATGCGATGAATCGGTGGCTCTGGGTGGTGCGACGGCAGCTGATACGTATTTGAGTATTGATAGCATCATTGCAGCAGCCAAAGCAACCGGTGCACAAGCGATACATCCGGGCTATGGGTTTTTATCTGAGAATGAATCGTTTGCACAAGCGTGTGCGCAAGCCACTATCATTTTCGTTGGCCCACCTGCGTCGGCGATACGTGCGATGGGATCAAAATCGGCTGCCAAGACCTTAATGGAAAAAGCCGGCGTGCCTTTAGTGCCGGGCTATCACGGAGACAATCAAGACGCTACTTTTTTGCAAAAGCAAGCGGATAGCATCGGTTATCCGGTACTGCTAAAAGCGAGCGCAGGTGGCGGTGGTAAAGGTATGCGCATTGTTGAGCGCAGCGACGATTTTGCAGCAGCCTTAGCCTCCTGTCAGCGCGAAGCGAAAGCGAGCTTTGGTGATGAGCATGTATTGATTGAAAAATATCTGATACGTCCGCGCCATATTGAGATTCAAGTATTTGCCGACACACAGGGTAATTGTGTGTCGTTATTTGAGCGTGATTGCTCGGTGCAAAGACGCCATCAAAAAGTATTGGAAGAAGCACCAGCGCCTGGTATGTCTGCCGAGCGACGCGAAGCGATGGGTAAAGCGGCGGTGGAGGCTGCACGTGCCGTTGGATATGTAGGTGCGGGCACAGTCGAGTTCATTGCGAATCAAGACGGCAGTTTTTATTTCATGGAAATGAATACGCGTCTTCAGGTTGAGCATCCTGTGACTGAGATGGTAACGGGTATCGATTTGGTTGAGTGGCAGTGTCGTGTAGCCAATGGTGAACGCTTACCTAAGTTGCAGCATGAGTTGACATTGCATGGCCATTCGATTGAAGCACGTATTTATGCAGAAAATCCTGAAAAAGGTTTTCTGCCATCGATAGGGCAGCTGATACATCTGCGTACTCCGCAAGCCTGCGCATTTACGAACGAATCTTCGGTGCGGATTGATTCGGGTGTGAGTCAAGGCGACGTGATTACTCCACACTACGATCCGATGATCGCGAAGTTAATTGTGTGGGGTGAAGATAGAGCGCAGGCATTGACTCATATGTCTGCAGCGTTAGCTGAATTTGAAGTGGTGGGGCCGTCAACCAATATCGCGTTTTTGGGTCGATTGATTGCCAGTCAACCGTTTTCAACAGCGGATCTCGATACGGGATTGATAGAACGTCATCACGCTGATTTATTTCCTGCACCGCCTGCACCGTCGCTTACTGCGCTAAGTTTGGCTGCAGTGATGCTGACTTTAGATGAGCGCGTGCTATCTGCCGACCCATGGTCGTTGCCTACAGGTTGGCGCATGAATAGCGAGTTATCGCGTGCGCTTCAATTTAGTGATGCATCGGGCGAGCATGCAGTGACGCTGACGTATCAGAACAATCATTTGGTATTTACATCAGCCGATGCTGACTGTGTCGTAGCAGATATTCAGCATGACGGCGCACATTTGCGTTGTAGTGTAAATGGGGAAAAAATAGCCGCGCATGTGGTTCGCGCTGCTGACATGTTTCATGTGTTTTACGAAGGTCATCACTGGCAGCTACTTTGGCGTGATCCAATTGCGCATGCCGGTGAACACGAAGCCGAGGCTG
>JBIIQR010000030.1:0-8494 GCA_044341985.1 Burkholderiaceae bacterium | reverse complement strand
TTAGCGAAAAGGATTTTATTGATTAAATCAGCTGAAAATGATGAAATACTTGCGCGCATAGCGATTAACAGCAAACCTCTGCAGCATCTTCTGCGTAGACAAGGAGCATTAAATCGTGCGCGCGTGACCTTTCTTCTTGAAATTCAACGTAATCCTGAATTCGCGAAGCGCATAGCCGCAGGCAAACCCATTAATTTTTCATCTATATCCTTGCTTTCACCCGATAGTCTGCGCCAGAAAATTTTTGACAAGTCTGGGATGGATGGGTTTAACGAACAAGAGATGATGGATATTCATGCCCAGTCATGGAAAGATCTGCAAAATGAAATTGATGCAGGTGGATTGTATGTGAATGGAAAACCAGTGATTGCAAAAATTATTGCCTTCAACTTTGGAGTCAACATCAACGCCTTTAATAAGCTCGCTAATCTTCCAGTAATCGGTGAGGTCGTGAGTGGATTTGACTATTCAAATACTGAAATTAATCACGCGTCATTGAATGCGATGTTAGGTATTGATAAATCTAGTCCTGATGAGCAATCGATGCTGGATACCTACTTAGAAGAGCAATATGAGCTTTTAGAAAATGAGCTCTCACCCGATAAGCAAGCTGAGATTGAGCACAACATCAGCGTGGCTACTCAATTGGGGCAGCAAATAACGGATATCTATCTGGGCGACAAATACAAAACAGCCGGTAACGATCCTTATAAGATTGCTTCTCGTATTGCTGTCCTCAGCTTTCTTATGGGGGGAGGTACGACGTTCAATTGCAAGAGCGGTAAAGATCGCACCGGTCAGTTAGATACTGAGGCAAAAAATCTAGCTATTCAGATTGCCACGACGGGAAAGGTACCTGATCCTGAAGTAGAGAAGACCGAGATAGAAAAGACTCAGCTGGCGACGTTGACTTTTCATGATTTGTCTCGTACCAAAATTCAGCAATACAGCACGGGATATATGGGATCCAAACTCGATGGTGTCCCTGTGGTTTTCCGAAATCTGGTAAATCAATCCAGCAATCAAGAGAATTTAGCTGCACCTATCGAAGATGCTAAACGTGAATTTATCGGTAATGCGGCTTACACTGGTTCGATGTAATTAGTTAAGAATAGCTTTTCTAGCTGATCAGCTTGCCGTCTATCACTTGAATAATTTTATCGCAGCGCTCAGCGAGTGCTGCGTTATGAGTGACGAATAAAATGGCTGTCCCTTGTTCTTGATTAACTTTACGAAAAAGTGTGAAAACAGCTTCAGCCGATTGACTATCCAGATTACCGGTGGGTTCATCAGCGAGTACTAAGTGTGGATTCATGGCGAGCGCTCGTGCGACAGCTACTCGTTGCTGTTGACCACCGCTTAAGTGATTTACCAAACTATCACACCAAGGTTTAAGCCCAACTTCATCCAGTAATTCTTTAGCTCGCGTGACCATAGCCGTATTGGCAAACTCAGCATTGCCGACCATGGGCATCATCACATTTTCTACTGCAGTGAAAGCAGGTATCAAGTAATGAGATTGAAAAACAAATCCTATACTGTGGCCACGTAAGCGAGTTAATTCGTGATCATTCATCGCCGTGGTTTCTTCACCGCAGATACGTAATGAACCACTACTCGGTCGATCAAGTAGCCCGATAATATTGAGTAAGGTGCTTTTCCCAGATCCAGAAGGGCCCATAACGGCACAAAATTCCGATGTCTTTAGCTCTAGGTCAACTCCATGCAGTACTTCAGTCTCAATAGGTAATCCTTGATGGAATATCTTGTGGACTGCTCGCATCTCTACAACAAACTCAGCCACGAATAGCAACGACAGGATCTAAGCGTGCGGCGCGCAATGCAGGAGCTACCGCTGCGACTAAGCCACTCAGCGTGGCAAGCAATAGCGCCATTACAAACAAGCCGGGCTCTATGACCAATGGAAAAATCGCAGTACCATCCGGATTCCTCAGCATGCGCTGCCAAATCACCAGTGATCCCACACCAACCACCGATCCTCCCACTGCTCCAGAGAATGCTAATAAACCACCTTGTAAAAGAAAAACGCGCAATATTTGACCACGTGAAATACCCATAGCACGCAAGATGCCTATCTCGCGTGATTTTGCATCACTGAAACGACCAATACGCTGGCCATTCCAAAGGCGACTGATAGTCCAACGAAAAGACGTATCACTGTGTTAGATGTTTTTTGAGCTTGGACAGCAGTAAAAAATTGAGAGTTCGTCGAAATCCAGCTATCCGCTTTGATGCCAGTGAGTTCAGTGACGCGCTGAGCAATCAGTTCAGCGTCATACACCTCTCTGACAGTCACATCGATGCTAGAGACTCCACCTGATAAACCCAAAAGACTTTGGGCTGTATGCAAAGCAGCGAAGGTCGTGCGTTGATTCGCCCCCTTGTTGCCAAGATCAAAAATGCCCGTCACGGTGAGAATATTACTATTACCTAAAGCCGAAGAAATACGTAATTTGTCGCCGATAGACAGGCCCAAATCACTCGCCAGATCCATACCTATCAAAATATCACTGCTGGTCAAGCGAGTGGACCCCATGATTATTTTTTCTGGTAAGGTCACAATCTTAAAATACTCTTCAGGCTCAATGCCCGTAATCGTTACTGAGCGGCTTGCATTGCCGCGTACCACCAGAGCCGACCCTGCCGCAGTCGGTGATACCACCAGAACCGTAGGCATAGCCCTAATCTGTTTCACTATGTTTTGCAACTGATCGATAGATTTCAATCGTTGTAGCGGTGCTTGAATTTGGGCGTTTTCTGAAAAATGATGCGATGCAGTCGAAGGAACACCTAATGTCCGTGCAACTTCTTTCGGGGGGAGTAATTGTATATGTGATTGTGCGGTAAGCACACGCCGTATAAAGTTCGCTTGCAAGGCTGTGAGTAAGGCGGACATAAAAATAATGACTGCCACCCCGATAGTTACGCCAAGAATGATGAACCAGGTTTGCATTCTTCCTTCACGCAAGAAGCGTAACGCGACTATCCATTCAAAAGGTAACCAGAAGCTCATGGTGCTTCGATGTGGCTTATGGGACGGATACGATCTCCTTCGTTAACTTCGTTAGTAAACGTTAATACACGATCATTAACGCCTAACCCAGAAAGTACTTCGCTCATTCCTGCACTTTGCAAACCTACACGTAGAACTTGTTTACGTGCCTTACCATCAACGACTTTACGTACCCATGGTTGCCGACTTTTGACGTCGTGTATGGTATCCGTCGGCACTAACACTGCTTTCAAGCGCGTGGCCACCTGAATATCGACCGACACCGTCATGTCTTGGCGTAAGTAAGCGGGCGGCTCAGGTACGTTAAGTTTGATTTCAACTGAGCCGCGCTGAAGATCGACACTGGGATTGATATAGCTAATCGCTGCTGAAAAATTCAGTGCAGGATAAGCGTCAGCGGATGCTCGTGCTAATTGACCTAGTACTAACAGAGGTAGATTTTTTTCATCAATGTGAACCACTAATTGCGTTGCCCCTAAAGGGGAGAGCATCATTAATGTTTTGCCAGGTTGTACGACATCGCCAGTCTCAGCATCGCGCGAGATCAACGTTCCAGCGATGGGCGTCTTAATGACGCTGTATTGACGCCGTGAATAGGCAATTTTCGAGTTGGCCTCAGCTTGCGAGAGTGCCGTTGCAGCAATTTGATAATCACTGCCAGTAAGTTGAGTTGCCTGGACTTGTTTTTTTGCTGTCTGTAATTGTGCTTGGGTTAAATCGAGATTCTTTTTTGCTTCATCTAAAGCCGCCTGGCTAATAAACGACTTAGTAAACAAATCTACATTTCTTTGCCATTGTTTTTCTGCATAACTAACGTTGATCTCTGCCTGTACTAAGCTTTGTGCTGCTACCGGTGCCTGTACTTCGCGAACTTGACGCAATCGAGCTTGTGCTTGCAGAGTCAGCATATCCGCTTGTTGAGCTGCTGCTCGCAACTCAGCATCATCGAGTTCAATAAGCACATGTCCGGCCTGAACATTCTGCCCCTCAGTAACCGGTATATTTTTTACTACTCCGACGATTTGACTTCCTATGCTGATGCGATGAGGGGTTTCTACGTGCCCCGTAGCGACGATCGTTTGAATAAAATCACGCTGCACAACTAAAGCTGCAGGTATCTTGGGCCCGAGTACTACACGTGAGCCAAATATCGTAACCAAAGCAATAATCGTGAATAAAATTAGAAGTCGACCGAAATATCGTTTGGCTATGTTAGGCTGCTCTTTTAAATGCATGATCTTTCCCAAAGTGGCATGACTTTAGGAGAAATGACAGTTTGGCGCCTTGACAGCTGTCATTTTTTGGACAGTTGAGGGCAGTGGTACCTTGACCAAAACCCGCCTGACTTTTCAGCTGGCGGGTTTTTCTTTGGTATGCTTACGGAAATTGTTCTTTTTGTGGCCCAAAAAATCGTATGAGCGCGTTTATTGAAGAAGAAGTTTTGTCAGTTCAGCACTGGACAGACCGTTTGTTTAGTTTTACCACCACCAGAGACCAGTCATTGCGCTTTTCCAATGGTCATTTCACGATGATAGGCTTGAAAATCAATGACAAACCCTTGTTGCGTGCGTATTCCATTGTTAGCGCCAATTATGAAAACCATCTGGAATTTTTAAGTATTAAGGTGCCCGACGGCCCGCTGACGTCTGTGCTGCAAAATATTCAGGTGGGCGACAAGATCATCGTAGGAAAAAAACCTACCGGCACATTGCTGATCGACTATCTTTTGCCGGGTAAGAATTTATATCTTATTTCTACCGGAACGGGATTGGCTCCTTTTCTGTCTATTATTCGCGACCCCGATACCTACGAAAAATTTGAGCGAGTGTATCTAGTTCATGGTGTGCGTATTGTCAGTGAGCTGGCGTACCACGACTACTTGACCAATGAATTGCCGAATCACGAATTTTTGGGTGACATTGTAAAAGATGCGCTGGTCTACTATCCGACCGTGACACGCGAAGCCTTTACCAATCAGGGTCGCATTACTGATTTAATTAGTTCAGGTAAATTCTTTACCGACATCGGTGAACAAGATTTTGATCGTGAGCGTGATCGGATAATGATCTGTGGTAGCCCTGAGATGCTCAAAGACTTGAAGTCACTGCTTGAGCAGCGCGGCTTTAATGAAGGTAGTACCAGTAAGCCGGGTGACTTTGTCATTGAACGGGCATTCGCTGAAAAATAATCGCTACGATGCTTCTGACTCAGGCAGTTAACTACCTAAAAATGGAGAATGATCATGGGATTATTTGATGTTTTCAAAGGTAAAACCCCTGAACTCAATCCCCAGATTGCATTGGCTGTGGGATTGTTATTTATGACGTCAGCTGATGGCGCTATTGAACAAGAAGAGTTTGGTGTGTTGCTCGCCAATCTACATGGTAATGAGCGTTTGTTAGACGATGCTATGGTCTACGGCAAAGCCACGACGTTTGATGACTATCTTTCCGCTAGTGCGAATTTGCTAAATGACCCACAAAAGATTTGTATCTTGTTGAATATTGCAGATGCACTTTTATCGGATGGGCATGCAGCTCCGCAAGAGCAAGCGTTGTTTGAACGCTTCTTGAGCGGGTGGGGCGTAAGCCGCACGAAATTTCAGCCTCACCTTGATGTCATCATCAAGAAAAATGATCACTCAGTATTGAAATAATAAATACACTGTTTAGTTCAGAGCAGTGCCAGAGCTTCTTGGGCTGAGACACGGCCTTCATCCGTTGGGATCACCCACACTTCAACGCGGCTTCTGTCGGAATGAATCGGCTGCACTGTATCGCCAGTCGCCAGCTGATTACGCGCGCTGTCTATGGATACGCCCAGATAGGCTAATGACTGACCGACCTTGGATCGGAAATCCGAGTCATGTTCGCCAATGCCGCCTGTGAAGGCTAAAACATCCAGACCTTCTATACAGGCCGTGAGCGCACCGATGTCGCGTACCACTCGATGAGTAAATAAATTGATCGCAAAACGAGCGGCTTCTGAGTTCGAGGTCGATAACACTCGCATATCCGCACTTTCGCCCGAGACGCCTAGTAAGCCGCTTTGTTTGTAAATCAGTTTTTCTATTGCGTCGTGATCCCAGCCTTGTTCCAGTAAAAATAACAAAACACCTGGATCAAGCGCTCCGCTGCGTGTTCCCATCATTAATCCATCAACGGCTGAAAAACCCATGGTCGTAGCGCGACTTTGGTGTTGGGTCGTAGCGCAGAGACTTGCGCCGTTACCCAAGTGCGCCATCACGGTTCGCCCTGCTGAACGAGGTGAGATCTGTTTCAACACTTGGGTGATGCATTGGTAGGATAGGCCATGAAAACCAAAGCGTCGAATACCTTGGTCAGTCAGTTTGCGGTCAATAGCAAAGGTGGTCTCTAGCGGTGAGAGTGTGCGATGAAATGCTGTATCAAAACAGGCGACTTGTTTTAATTGTGGAAAAGATTCGGTGAAGGCTGCGATGCCCGCCAAATTATGAGGCTGATGCAGAGGTGCCAAGGAATTCAATGTGGCGAGCTGACTCAGTACCTCCGGAGTCACGACAATACTCGCTGTGTACAAGGTACCTCCATGAACAACGCGATGCGCGATGGCCTGCAGTGTGATGTGCGAATAATTAGTTTGAAGTAGTTGTTTTAGTCTGGCGAGTGCAGCGTCAAAGGGGTCTTGGTCAACCTCGATAACAATCGTGTCGTTTTGCTTTGCTTCACCTTGGGATACCCATTGAATTCGCGCATAGCCTAAGGGTTCTAGCCCCTCAATAGCGCCGCTCATTTCTGCATCACCTACATTATTGTCACGCGCGCCATAGAGCGAGAATTTAATGCTGGAAGAGCCGACGTTAACCGCTAAGATACTCACGACTGCTGTTGTCGGTTGTGGTGAGCAATCAATTTCGCCAGCAGTGCCGATGCACAGCGAGCCATTGCTGTGTCAGATCGACTGGTTAACGCAATCGGAACGCGTGCACCTAGTACCACACCGGCACCATAGGCCTCTGAAAATATTTCAGCTTGTTTAATCATCATATTGCCGGCTTCAAGATCGGGTGCTACCAAGATATCAGCCTGACCAGCGACTAGTGATTGAATATGTTTTTGCTCAGCCGCTTGCGGTGAGATGGCGTTATCGAAGGCGAGAGGGCCGTCGAGTAGACCGCCGGTGATTTGTCCGCGATCTGCCATCTTACACAGCGCAGCGGCTTCTAATGTGGAGGGCATGGCTGGGTTCACTGTTTCTATAGCGGCTAGGATGGCGACTTTGGGCTCGTTAATGCCCATGATGTGAGCAAAATCTATGGCATTTTTTACGATATCCACTTTGTCTGCCAGCGTAGGCGCAATGTTTAACGCGGCATCAGTAATACATAGTGGCTTGGGATACATAGGCACTTGGAATCGATACACATGAGACATTCTGCGACCGGTATGTAGCTTGGGTTGCATAACGATGGCATGAATCAATTCATCCGTATGCAAGCTACCTTTCATCAGAGCTTCAACTTCACGATTAGCCGCCATTTTGGCAGCAACATCAGCCGCTTCATGGCTATGCTGAACGTTGATGAGGCGAATGCCGGTTAAATCGATGTTTGCCTTTTCAGCGATAGCTCGTACTCTCTTTTCTGGCGCAATGATGATGGCATTAATTAAGCCGGCATGCTGCGCATCGATAGTGCCGCGCAATGATTCTTCATCGCAGGGATGCACTACACCGCAGGTCACCGCTTCTAAATGCGCACCCAAGCTAAGTAGCTGGGTATGTTGTTCGTAGGGATTCGATAAGCTAATTTTTGGCGCATGAATTTTGGGTATGCGTAGCTTTTTGGTCGGCGCGAGTACGCGAGCAAGACCCGTTAAGACGCGTTCGCCTTTTTGATTAACGAGTGAGCAATCAAGATCGATAGCATTGTTTTCTTCATTTTTTGACTTGCACGTGACCGTCACGGTTACGGTATCTCCGATTCGTACAGGCTGACTGAAGAGGAGATTTTGTTCCAGATAAATCGTGCCGGGACCGGGAAATACGGTACCCAATACCGTTGAAATTAACGCACCACCCCACATGCCATGACCAATAATTCCGTGAAATAGCGTTTTACTGGAATACACCGGATCCATGTGAGCGGGATTGATATCACCTGATACGGCTGCAAAAGCTTTGATATCGTCAGGCGTTAGTGTGCGCGTGATTTCCGCGCTATCACCCACGTCAATTTCCGAGTAGATAAAATTAATCAGCCATTCATCGTTGGCATTGTCCGGAGTAATTTTGATAGTTTTCATGATGTGGGTTAAAGCGACAGCATTGCATACCGTATCGATGCACATGATTTGTCCTGTCGCGCCATTAGAGGCATGCGATTAGGTTAAAGCGGAAATTCAAAAGGAATAGTCGTTGCTTCTGTATTGCTGATTTTATAGGTGTTAATCATGATTCAAGGTACCAATGATTTGCCACAGA
>JBIIQR010000029.1:0-8554 GCA_044341985.1 Burkholderiaceae bacterium | reverse complement strand
CTAGCTCATCACTTTCAATAGAAAGCTCTCGAGAGGAACGCTTCGCAATATTCAACGCTTGTATGTCCGAGGACTTTTCTTCCTGAGTGCGCAGCGGGAGATATTTTAGGTCCGCGTAATTCTCATAAACAACCTTGTTTATATTGGTATGCGGATAGTAGGCAGCGCCTTCAATGGGTACATCATGATAAACAATGTCGCCTAGGACATGATCTTCGCGAATACGCTCGATATTTACTTTGCAATGAAAAAAGACTCTTTCCTCACCCATGTGCTGGGTAAGATAGTGATTGACCAGATGCTCTATGTGCCGGATGGTCGCTTGATTCATTATTATTAATATTATATTAATCAAATTGAAAGGTTTGTCTTCAACCCATACAAGCGCCATTTATAACCTAATCAGACACTCACATGCAGAAAAATTTCTGTTACAGAAAACACGGCCATAACCCTACTTAAGCTTTTTTCAAAAATTCAGCCTTCAGCATGAAATTGCCCGCCTCCATCCGGCAATCCACCTCATGACCATCAGATGCATTACCCAACCGAATACTTTTAACCTTCGTCCCCTTTTTAAGCACCGTCGAGGATCCTTTTACCTTTAAATCTTTCATCAGAATCACGGAATCGCCATCTGCCAGAGGATTACCATTCGCATCGCGAACAATGCCACCACTCTCATTCGAAGATTCACCTAATGTATTACCGCTAACCGACCACTCATGAAAGCAATCAGCGCAGATATAAAGATCAACATCTTGATAGGTATTTTGTTTTAAGCAGACGGGACAAGTTGGAACGGTAGGCATAATTAGCACAGGCATTTTTCTATATTTGCTGACTGTACAACGCGACCTATAGCTTGGCAACCATATCGATTCGCAATTCAACAATCAAACCTAAACTACCTGCCCTGTCTAAAATGAGGGTTAAAAAATTCTGCAGTGGGCTTACTTAGCCGCTACGATTTCCAATTCAATTAGCATTCCCGGCATCACAAGTTCACTAATAAAACTAAGCATCGAAGCAGGACGAGCAAACCCCAGATGCTCATCACGGATTTTGCGATAAGCCGGCAGATCTTCTCTTCTAAGCATGGACTGATTAATCTTAACGATATTTTCAACATCCATATCCGCCGCATGCAGCATTTCTATAATACTTTTCCAGGCCAATCTAGCCTGTGATTCAAAATCTGCAGGTAATGTGCCGTCAGCATTCAAACCTGGCGTACCCGATGTGTAAAGCCAACGCGCACCCGAATTGATTTGTAGTGCGTCGCTATATTTTCCTAATTTTTCTGCAACACCTACATTGATTGCTTTGTTCATTTTTATACCTCAAACTTTTGGTTGAAAGGATTGATCAATATTTTGAAATTACTTTAGTATTTTTTTTGAAAACAGAAAAAAACGAGTCGTCTATTCCCCGATCAATCTGCATCGCAGGCTTCAAATAAAACATACATGCTATCTACTGATTTCTTTACGTTCTTTTTCATATTGGTCATACGGCGGTAGCTGTTTTGGATTAGGTTCGATCTCAGGCGATTTAGCCTTGTTAACAGATCGCGCACCTTCATATATAGAGCGCTCGTTAACTAACCCACACCCGGTAACAAAAAAAATCACAAGTAGATATTTCATATTTACCGTATTGGCCTCGAAAATTTTGGCTGACTGACCACTGGTCGAATCCCCAAATTAGGTATCCATTAAAAAATGTGTAGCCAATGAGTGCAATCCTCTGGACTTCGTATTTCTGAAACATCATAGTTTGGATGCAGCGCAGAACGGCTACACGACTCGGATTTTATCCAACTGAATTACCCACACCACTGAACAACCGAGAAGTTTTTATTTATTTGTATAATGATATAGTTTTCAATAAAAGTTGCTTTAATTGAAATTAAGATTAAGCATTCCAACACGGATCTTGATCTAGTTCATGGAATGTATATCAACTTAGTTCCAGACTAGTGTCAGCCTAGTATCCCCCAATTTTAAACAGCCCGATAAAGTAATCAGGGCTTTGACTATCAGGATAACGATTTACTTGGTATCAAAGGTAATAAACAGTATGGTTCCGATCTTATTACAGTCGTACTTGGGCACTAAAGAATTTGATCAATTCCTTGATCAGTTCTATGAGAATGTCAGCCAAAATGACTTGGTCAAGCATTTTTTTCTACTAGCAAAAAAACCGATGATCATTCAGGATTTGAATCGGTATTGGCCATATTTAATTCCAAAGACCCCCTTAGAATACAGAAAGCCGCCACCCCCAACTTCCTCATACGACATACAACTGCCTGAACGGCAGTTTTCCGAAATTATCGTCATCATGACGAAGCTTTTTAGAGAATTAAAGTTCAACTCTGAACATGCCCCGCAGTTAATTCATGAAATCTTGGAAATCATCGAGGAGACGCGAAGTCAAACGGCAGACACATCGCCCTCCGTATTAAATGTCAAAGAAGTCGATTCTGAAAAAGTAAGCCTTTTTTTAAAGCGAAATAAAATTACTTCAGAAGTAATGCCTTCCAGAGCCATTAAAACTGAAAAGGGACTCGCACATGAATCTTGGATACGCTTGGATGATGAAGAAAAAATAATTCTTCTTTATGGAAAAATATTTATCAAAGATCAGGCATTCGATGATCAATTAGAGGAAATCGTACAAAAACAAGCCGATAAAGAAAGTGTCGTTACACTAAAGCTTGTTAGAGATTCAGGTCCACAGCATTTTTATGCAAGTCACACACTACCGTATGACAATGGCATTCCTATGCGGCTATTTATCCGGTACTTGCATCGTTTTTGCATGGATCTTGCTGGCGTGTATAGCTTTGATAAAGAATCAGTGCTTAAGAAAAAGTCGTAAATGCCTAAAACCGAATCACCGATTCTGGCCAATATCAGCGAAAATTAACACGACACAATTTAGGCAAAGTTGATGTAAGAGCGGGCGTGGGAGGTGATGTAAGTTGTTGATTTAAATGGCCTGCCCAGCACGATTCGAACGTGCGACCTACGCCTTAGAAGGGCGTTGCTCTATCCAGCTGAGCTATGGGCAGTGCACGCGGAAACAGAAGCGTTTCCACAAATGAAAAAACGGGCTGTCAATGACAACCCGTTTTTTAGACTGGTCGGAGTACAAGGATTCGAACCTTGGACCCCCTGCTCCCAAAGCAGGTGCGCTACCGGGCTGCGCCACACTCCGAGAACACAATTATACCTTAGCCTGCGGGTACCTTGCCACTATGTTGCCAATTGCGTCAGCTACTAGGGCGTTTAGCTGGCAATACAGGCAGCCAGCCGTTCTGCCAGCGCCTTGGCAAGGGATGCCTCGCGCGCTTCCACCATGACTCTAAGCAAAGGCTCGGTACCTGAGGGGCGGATGAGTACGCGCCCGGCCTCGCCTAATTCGGACTCGGCGCGCTCTTTTTCAGCCATCAACGATTTACTGGCTTTCCAGTCAAAGCCTGGTGCAATTTTGACGTTGAGCAGTGTCTGGGGCCAGAGCTGCATATCGCTGGTGATACCGGAGAGGGTTTGCCCGCTGTGTCTTAGCGCCGCTAAAACCTGCAAGGCTGAGATGATGCCATCACCTGTCGTGTGCTTATCGAGGAAAAGTAAATGTCCCGAACCTTCACCACCGATTTGCCAGCCACGCTCTTGCAACAACTCAAGCACGTAGCGGTCTCCCACTTTAGCGCGAGCAAACCCCACACCCATAGACTTAAACGCTGATTCAACGGCCATGTTGGTCATCAAGGTTCCCACGGCACCTTCGACACCACCGTTGGCTAACCTATCTTTCACCATGACATACAACAGCTCATCGCCATTAAATACCCTGCCGCTACTATCAACCATGATCAAACGATCGGCATCACCATCTAAAGCAATACCCAGATCCGCGCTATGAGCACGCACTGCTTCCGACAGTACTTGCGGTGCAGTAGCACCACAACGCTCATTAATATTAAAACCGTTAGGCTGATTACCAATCGCGACGACTTCAGCACCCAGTTCATGAAATACATCTGGGGCAATGTGATACGCCGCTCCGTGAGCGCAATCCACCACCAGCTTCATACCACGCAGATCAAGCTCATTGGGGAAGGTGCTTTTACAAAATTCAATATAACGACCGCGCGCATCATCTAGCCGCTTAGCACGTCCCAACTTCTCTGAACTAACGCATAGCATAGGTGTATCAAGTGCTGCTTCAATTGCTTCTTCAACCGCATCTGGTAGCTTATTACCTTGCGCAGAAAAAAACTTGATGCCGTTATCCTGGTACGGATTATGTGAGGCGGATAACACCACGCCTGCGGATAGACGCAATGCGCGCGTCAAGTAAGCAACAGCAGGTGTTGGTATCGGGCCTGCGAGTAAAACGTCAACGCCTGCTGCAGTAAACCCTGCTTCTAATGCGGCCTCAAGCATGTAGCCTGAGATACGCGTGTCTTTGCCAATCAAGACGGTGGGGCGTCCAGTCGCTGCATTTTCTGATTGCGCCAAGACTTTACCTGCGGCATGGCCTAGGCGCATAACAAAGTCTGGCGTAATCGGTGCTGTGCCTACGCTGCCTCGGATACCATCTGTGCCGAAATATTTTCTTGCCATGATGTTCTGTCGTTTCTTGTCTTATCTTGTAGTTGTATCGCTAATCGATTGAATTTATTTCTGCTTTACTGAATTGTATTTAATTTAGCTTCCGTATTTTTTGCTGCTTGCCAGACACTGATCGCGTCAACCGTTTCAGCGACATCATGCACACGCACGATACGAGCGCCCTGTCCTATCGCATACAAAGCGGCGGCAATACTGCCAGCCATGCGTTGCTCTACAGGTTTGTCCGTCAACTTACCTATCATGCTCTTGCGCGAAAGACCGGCTAGAAGTGGCAAGCTTAACTCACGTTGAATACGTTCTACATTCGCTAGTAACTCTAGATTGTGCTGCAGTGTTTTACCAAAACCAAATCCAGGATCGATACATAAGCGGCGGCGGTCTATGCCCTGGCTGACTGCGGCGTCTACCCTGTGCGACAGAAATTCACTCACTTCATGCACTACATCGTCGTAGCTAGGATCGTGCTGCATGGTTTGCGGCGTACCCTGCATGTGCATAATACATAAAGCGCAGTCGCTATCCCTGAGCAGGCTTAAGCTGTCTTCATCACGAAAGCCGGTGATGTCATTAATCATATCGACACCAGCGATCATCGCTTCTTGCATCACTTCGGGTCGACGCGTATCAACCGAAATAGGTTTGCCGCAATCGCGCAGCGCATACAGTACCGGCATTACTCGACGTAATTCTTCGTCGATAGATAAGGGGGGCGAGCCAGGTCGAGTTGACTCGCCACCAATATCAATAATATCGACTCCTGATTCGATCATGAGTTCTGCTTGTGTGATGGCGGCATCGAGTGAGCTAAAGCGGCCACCATCAGAAAATGAATCGGGTGTAACGTTCAAAACACCCATAACCAATGGACGAAATGAGGGCCCGCTAATTTTCAGTCGATAGCGACCACATTGCAAATACGTATCGGGGAAATCAGTCACAGAGAAACCAAGAAATTGACAAGCAAACGGGGTGAAGATTTCTCATCACCCCGCTAGTTAGCTTATCGTTGACTAACGGCCATTAGGCCGGAGCGGTTGCTGGCGCAACACCACCGCTGGGTGGATCGCTTGGGCGCGGTGTGGGCGCCACTTTCGGAGGCCGAGGCTCACTACCAGCCATGATGTCGTTTATTTGATCCGCATCGATGGTTTCCCATTCGAGCAATGCTTTGGCCATCGCCTCAACTTTGTCGCGATTACGTTCTAGCAAACTGCGCGACATGGCATATTGCTGATCCAAGATATTACGGATCTCCATGTCCACTTTTTGCTGCGTAGCTTCGGATACGGTTTTGGATGACATGCGCCCAAAATACGAATCTTGATCGGAATCTTCATAGACCATCGTACCCATCGTCTCCGACATACCAAATCGAGTAACCATCGCGCGAGCCAGTTTGGTGGCCCGCTCAAAGTCATTCGAAGCGCCAGTCGACATTTGATTCATAAAAATTTCTTCAGCAATTCGACCACCAAACAAAATCGCTATGTCTTCCAGCATTTTGTCTTTGTACATATTCACACGGTCGTGCTCAGGCAACTGCCAAGTCAAACCCAATGCCATACCACGCGGCATGATGGTGACCTTGTGTACTGGATCAGCCTTAGGCAAGAGTTTAGCGACGACTGCATGGCCCGACTCGTGAAATGCGGTATTGCGACGCTCTTCTTCGCGCATGACCGCCGACTTACGCTCAGGTCCCATGACGATTTTATCTTTTGCATCTTCAAAGTCCTGCATCTCAACTAAACGCTTGTTGCGGCGTGCAGCAAACAACGCTGATTCGTTCACCAGATTAGCGAGATCAGCCCCTGAGAAACCCGGGGTACCACGCGCCAAAACATCCGCTCTCACGTCAGGAGCAATAGGTACCTTGCGCATGTGAACCATCAAGATCTGTTCACGACCACGAATATCTGGAAGACCCACAATCACTTGTCTGTCGAAACGACCCGGACGCAGCAAGGCTTTATCAAGCACGTCTGAACGGTTGGTCGCTGCAATGACGATCACACCCGCATTCGCTTCAAATCCATCCATCTCAACCAGTAACTGATTGAGCGTTTGTTCACGCTCGTCGTTACCGCCACCCATACCGGCGCCACGGTGACGACCCACCGCATCAATCTCATCGATGAAGATGATGCACGGTGAATGTTTTTTTGCATTCTCAAACATGTCGCGCACACGCGATGCGCCCACGCCGACAAACATCTCTACGAAATCCGAACCAGAAATAGTGAAGAAAGGTACTTTAGCTTCGCCCGCAATAGCTCGAGCCAGCAACGTTTTACCAGTACCCGGTGGGCCCACCATCAACACACCACGCGGAATTCGACCACCTAACTTTTGAAATTTGGTTGGGTCACGCAAAAAATCGACCAGCTCAGAGACTTCTTCTTTCGCTTCGTCGCAACCTGCCACATCAGCGAAAGTGACAGCATTTTGATGTTCGTCGAGCATGCGTGCTTTGGATTTACCAAACGAGAACGCACCGCCTTTACCGCCGCCCTGCATTTGACGCATGAAGAAAACCCACACGCCAATCAAGAGCAGCATCGGGAACCACGAAATAAAAATCTGCGAAAGGAATGAAGGAGGCTCAGGTTGCTTAACGTCAAATTTGACGCCGTTATTCACCAAATCACCAATCAAGCCGCGATCAAGATTCGTTGTCGTGGCTTTGATTTTTTTGCCATCGTTGGTGATGGCGATAATCGTGCGATCCTCAATCGTCGCTTCACGAATGCGCTGCGACTTCACTTCATCGAGGAAATCGGAATAAGGAATGGGCGTTGCACCGCCGGCCAAACCACGCTCATCGAACTGTTTGAAGACGGTAAATAGCACCAAGGCAATGACAACCCAGATGGCGGCTTTAGAAAACATATTATTCACGAAGACTCCTTATTGCGGACCGGCAGTTGCGGTCTTGCGCGTGGTGAATAAATTCTACTCGCAATACCCAACCCTTGCCAGTAAGGATATGGGGCTAAACCCCTGATTTTTCAAGGGCTGGGAAGCCGCTCGACTCCGGAGCAAAAGCTAGCAGGCAAAGAATACCCATCCAGCGGCAGGTTTAGCAGGCATAAAAGCATCAGACGGGGGGGCGTAAGCCCTTCCCCAATAAGAAAATTTCAGATGATTTGTCCCGGCTGGCCTTGGGTTTTTTGGAACTGACCGTCTTAAATTGATCCCGAAACTTCTCAACAATTTGCGTATAACCGCTGGCATTAAAGCATTTAACAAGCAGCGATCCGGACGGTTTCAACTGCTGCTGCGCAAAGTCTATTGCCAAATCGACCAGATGTTCTACCCGAGCTGCATCAGTATCAGCAATGCCAGACATATTGGGTGCCATGTCGGAAATGACCAGATCAACCCGCTGACCCTGAAGCAGAGTCTGAAGCTGGCTTAGGACCGACTCTTCACGGAAATCACCCAAAATAAAATTCACATCGGCGATAGGCTCCATCTCCAGCATATCCAATCCAATAATCATGCCGTGGATGCCGCCACCTTCCTTGCCGGCTAATTTACGACGCGCATACTGACTCCAGCTACCCGGCGCGCACCCCAAATCCACAATGATCTGACCCGGCTTAATCAGCTTTTCATCCTCGTCGATTTCTTTGAGCTTGTAGGCAGCCCGCGCTCGGTAGCCATCTTTTTGCGCGAGTTTTACGTAGGGGTCGTTGATATGGCCGTGCAGCCAGTTCTTGTTTGCTTTGTTTTTTGCCATTCCCCAAGGATACATCGCTCAGGGTTTCATCACAGCCCGTAGACAAATAAATTCCCATTCAACTCTAAACTCGAAAGAGTGGTGTCACTGACTTACAATGATGTTTTTGAAAGAGGCTCATGCTAAAACTCACTTCTGCCCAACGCAGCGAACTGCGCTCCCAAGC
>JBIIQR010000028.1:0-8771 GCA_044341985.1 Burkholderiaceae bacterium | reverse complement strand
GCGAACTGGGAAGCTATTCGTGAAGGTCTCAAACGTATGGGGCGCAGTGATCTGATCGGCAATGGTCCTCAGCATCTGGTGCCGCGTACCGATGGCACATCAGCTCAAATAAATAAACATCGGCGCGATGAAACACCGCCGCTGAAAGTGATGGCGAAAAAATTTGGTCATAAAAAGCTTCGCGTAGGCGCCGCTATTTCACGTAAGCGCGCCGGTTAGTTTGCCGACCATGTAGTCACTGAGCAGACATAAAAAAACCGACCTTGTGAGTCGGTTTTTTTATGAATCGGTGGTGGGAAGTGCAAGTTTCGAACTTGCGACCTATCGCGTGTGAGGCGATCGCTCTACCCCTGAGCTAACCTCCCTTGAGGGCGCAGATTATCGCACAAAGCGAATTAGCCGCCCACAGATTGCCGCCATAGACAGCTACCTTTAACTTGTTTGTCTAGCGACGTGAGTAAAGCTTCATGCTCCATAAGCTCTGCTTCAGTCGGCGCGACGATTAGCACCTCAGCTAAACTACTACTGACATCATTTTCACCATCTGCCTGAAAATCCGAATGCATATCAATAGTCAGACTATCCTGACCACGCGTCATCGCAAGATACACCTCAGCCAATAACTCAGCATCAAGCAAAGCACCGTGTAATGTGCGGTGTGAATTCGAAATGCCATAGCGCTCACATAAAGCATCCAGCGAATTGCGTTTACCCGGATGCAGCTCTTTGGCTTGCAATAAAGTGTCGACCACGCCTTGCACTTGTTTTGGGAAAACGGGCAAACCTAGTTTTTCAAGTTCTGCATCCAGAAAACCCACATCAAACGGCGCGTTATGAATAATGATCTCGGCATCGCGCACAAAGTCGCATAGCTCAGAAACGATATCGGCAAATTTAGGTTTATCTCTTAGAAATTCCGTTGTCAAACCATGCACAGCCAACGCACCCGGATCCGAGTCACGCTCAGGATTCAAGTAGTAGTGAAAATTATTACCCGTCAATCGACGATTAAGTAATTCAACACAGCCTATTTCGATAATGCGATCACCACTGCGGGGGTTCAAGCCTGTCGTTTCGGTATCAAGAACAATTTGACGCATAGTGAAAAAACTTTGATGAAAGAGGTTATAAAAAAAGAACTTGATTAAAAATCAGAGCGTGCATCTGACACTGCCTGCAACAACAAGTCAACGCCGCGATTGGCTAGCGCATCAGCACGTTCATTGCCCTCGTGTCCTGCATGACCTTTTACCCAGCGCCATTCTATCGTGTGGCGCGACTGTGCTTCGTCGAGTGCCATCCATAAATCGACATTTTTTACCGGTGCCTTGCTGGCCGTGCGCCAACCACGCGCTTTCCATCCTTCTAGCCATTCACTAATACCTTTTTGAACATACTGACTATCAGTATGCACCACAACATTGCAAGGTCGATTTAAGGCATTTAGGGCTTCAATCACGGCCATTAATTCCATACGATTATTGGTAGTGTTGAGCTCACCACCGCATAACTCTTTGCTGTTATCTCCAGCGATCAGCCATGCGCCCCAACCACCGGGCCCGGGATTCCCTTTGCATGCGCCGTCGGTATAAATATCAACTTTACTCATCAGTCTGTTTGTTATTCATATGATTAGTAGCAGGAACAACACTTCGTACTCTCGCTCTCTGCGTTTGCCACGCAGGACCCACTAGCCGCATGCCTTGTACTCGCTTGATCGCCTGCACAATATACAAGGCACCCAAATATGGCCACCATCGATTGCCTGCCTTTTCGAGAAAACCAAAACGCTGCAACCATTTACTCGTATCGCACGGCGGAGCATAACAACCAAAATGTCCGCGATTGATTTCCATATTCAACAGCTTCAACCAATCCTTCAATCGCGGCACGCTAATAAATTCACCATGCACAGGCAGAAAATGAGCGCCCGTGACTCGACCAAAAATTTGTCGCGCACCCCATAAACTAACGGGATTGAAGCCACAGATAATTACTTGTCCTTCGGGTATCAGCACACGTTCAACTTCACGCAATACATGATGCGGTTCTGCGGCAAATTCCAATACATGCGGCAAAACGACTAAATCCAAACTTTGCGAAGCAAAAGGCAATTCAGCGTAATCATGCAATAGAACGATGTGGCGACGCTCAGCGTCATCGTGCGATTGCTCTTTCGTTTCAAAACAACGTGAAACAACACTATCGGTCAACCAACGATTCGGCATTCGATTTGCTGCCAGTGTATCCATCTCAGGCAGTCCTAACTGCACCGCGTTATAACCAAAAATATCAGCGGTTAACTCGGCCAGACGCTCTTGTTCCCACGCACGCGCGTAACCACCCGGCGGCGTATGGAACCACTCGCTGAGCGATATAATCAAATTTTTGGCGTCGTCTCGGTCCATACTCATGTCAGTCAATAGATCACTACAAGTTACTGCTGTACCGGCATTTGCCGATAATTATCTTTGGCTGATACACAATGCGCAGCATGCCGTTGTGGTCGACCCGGGTGATGCTGGTCCCATTATTGAGGCTCTGGCCTCGCGTCATCTCACGCTGGTCGCTATTTTACTCACTCATCATCATGCTGACCATGTAGGTGGAGTCAGCGAGTTAGTTAATCACTGGAATGTCCCCGTGTATGGCCCTGCTACAGAAAACATTGCAGGTGTCACCCATGCACTGGTTGAAACCGATAGTGTGAACTTTGCTCAACTAGGCCTTTCATTGCATGTGCTTGATGTTCCCGGACATACCGCAGGACACATCGCCTATGTTGAACACGACCAACATTGGCTTTTTTGTGGTGATACCTTATTTGCAGGTGGCTGCGGTCGATTGTTTGAAGGTACAGCAGCACAAATGACGCAATCACTTGCAAAATTGTCAGCATTAGCCGATGACTACAAGGTGTATTGCGCACATGAATACACCTTATCTAATCTTCGCTTTGCAGTGGCCGTAGAACCCAACAATGCCGCTTTATCGGCGCGCTTTACGCAAGTACAGGCGGCTCGTGAGCGTGGTGAATCGACCGTGCCTTCAACCCTGGGCGAAGAAAAGCAAACCAATCCTTTTCTTCGCTACGATCAACCAGCAATTCTTCAAACATTGCACGAAAATGGAAGACTAAGCCATACAGAACCAACAGCAGCCTTCGCCGCACTCAGAGAGTGGAAAAACTCATTCCGCTAATGGCTATTGATTAACATCGTTAGCAAACTGTCACCATCAATCACGAGATTTGCTAACATTTTCCTTGACTTGCTTTCATTTCGTTAACTACACTGACGTGGTTCCTATGTGCATCGTCCTCTGCTTTGATCTGTGACGATGAAGCTCAGGCGGCCTCTGACCTAGTCATCATCGTCAAATGCACGCTCCAATTACAACCGGCAAGTCATAGCAATACATGACTCTGCACAGCCTAACCAGGCTAACCACCAGATTATTGACACTTTTGCAGAACCTTCCCAGGCAGACAGAGCTTTTCCAATTCACGCAGTTGAGTAAGCGTGCGACATTGATTGCGCTTGTGCTGTGCGCTTCCATTGCCCATGGAAATGATTTAACCATCGCCCCTGCTACCGTTAACACGGAGCGCATCGAATCTAACAAAGATCTCGAGCGCGACCCCATAGGGCTTGATGGGGCTGCTCTTCCGCCAGATTACGCTTTGCAGCTAGAAGATATTCAAATTGAAAACTTCGACCTTTGGGAAAGAATACGCAAAGGCTTTGCGATTCCCGATCTGAACAATCCTCTGGTTTCGACACAAACCACTTGGTATAGCGCACGCCCTGAATACATACAACGCATCTCGCAACGCGGATCACGTTATCTTTTCCACGTCGTACAAGAACTTGAAAAACGCAAAATGCCGACGGAAATTGCGTTACTGCCTTTTATTGAATCAGCATTCAACCCGCAGGCGTTTTCGAGCGCCAAAGCAGCTGGCATGTGGCAATTCATTCCCAGTACGGGACGTGACTACAACTTAAAACAAAATGCATTTCGCGACGAACGTCGCGATGTGCTTGCATCAACCAACGCTGCGTTGAATTACCTAGAAAAGTTATATCGTATGTTCGGTGACTGGCAATTAGCGCTGGCAGCTTATAACTGGGGAGAAGGCTCAGTATCACGTGCGATTGCCAAAGCCGAAGCAGCGGGAAGGCCGACGGACTTCAATAGTCTTTCGCCCTACATGCCCGCCGAGACACGTAACTACTACCCCAAGCTGCAAGCGGTAAAAAATATCATTGCAACGCCATCTCAGTACGGCGTTAAGTTACCTGCAGTAGAAAATCAACCGTATTTTGTTACGATCAAAAAAACGCGCGACATTGACGTAAAGTTGGCTGCGCAGTTGGCTGAATTGCCGATGGAAGAATTTCGAGCACTGAATCCACAATTTAATCGTCCTGTGATTACTGGTAGCCCTACAACGCAAATCTTGCTACCCGAATCGAATGCAGAAAAATTTAAAGAAAATCTGTCCAACTGGACCAAGGCCTTATCGAGCTGGACTGCACACAAAGTAACCGCTGCACGTGAACGCATTGAGAGCATTGCGGCTCGGTTTAAGACCACGCCCGAAATTATTCGCGAAGCTAATTCGATTCCAGCCAACATGCATCCCAAGGCAGGGTCGACCGTACTGGTTCCAAAGTTAGCCACAACGCCCGATAAAGATATTAGTCAAGAGATTGCCGACAATGCGATGCTGGCCGTGGAAGCGGATGAACCAGCACGTAAAAAAATCAGTATCAAGGTGAGTAAGCGCGACACGATCGACAGTATCGCAAAGCGCTACAAAGTCAAAGTCGCTGACATACGGCAATGGAATGGCATGAAGGACGACAAGCTAACCCCTGGCCAGTCGTTGAAGTTAGAAGTTCGTGCACCCAAAAAAGGCAAAAGCAAAACAGACAAAGCTTCTGAGGGTAGACGACCTAAGCATGGTCAATCCGAACATCAACGTCAACATCGCTAATTACTCTGCCGTGACAGTGACCGTAGCCGACTCCGGTTCGGTCAAGGTGAAATTAGCCGCCGCTAATAATTTTTGGGTATACGCTTCTTTCGGCGAATTCAACACGTCTGAGGTTTTACCGGCCTCCACTACCAAACCATCTTTCATTACCATCACACGATGCGCCATCGCACGTATGACGGCTAAATCATGACTGATAAAGAGGTAAGCAATACCATGTTTGCGCTGTAAATCAGCCAGCAATTCCAACACTTGATATTGGACAGAGACGTCCAGTGATGAGGTTGGCTCATCTAATAAAATGAGCGCAGGTTTCAGAACTAGTGCACGCGCTATCGCAATTCGTTGGCGCTGCCCACCCGAAAATTCATGCGGATAGCGCGACATCAGCGCGGGCGATAAACCCACTTCTTGCAAACCAGCCGCTACCGCATCTCGTAACGAATGACGCGGCAAACCCGGCTTATGCAGCTCCAAGCCTTCAGAAATGATTTGCTCTACCGTTCGGCGCGGCGAAAGCGATGCGAACGGATCTTGAAACACCACCTGCATCTGAGCTCGCAAAGCACGCAGTTGACTACTACGCATATCACTAATGGTGCTGCCGTTAAACTGAATGTGTCCTTGCGTCTTGGCTACTGACAAACGCAGCAACGCCATGCCTAGCGTCGATTTGCCCGAGCCCGATTCACCCACTATGCCCAATGTCTCTCCACGTGGCAGTGAAACATCGAGGCTTTCAACAGCTACAAATTCTTTTTGTCTAAACCAACCCTTGCGAATGAAAAAACTGCAGCGAACGCCTTTCGCTTCTAGCAAAGGCTCGGCATTCGGTACGGCATCCGCGACCATTCGCTTAGCATGGCTTGCTAACAGACGTTGTGTGTACTCTTCGCGTGGCTGGCCAAATAATCGACTCGTATCTGCAGACTCTATCAGTCGTCCATCTTGCATCACACCCACACGGTCCGCAAAACTTTTAACCAGATTCAGATCATGCGTAATCATCAAAACCGACATGCCTTCCTCGCGCTGTAATTGATTCAGCAATTCAAGAATCTGAACCTGTATCGTTACATCCAACGCAGTCGTCGGCTCATCCGCGATTAACAGCTTAGGTTTACAGGCGAGTGCCATGGCAATCATGGCGCGCTGCCGCTGACCACCCGAGAGTTGATGTGGGTAAGACAAGGCACGCCGCGCTGGCTCGGGAATGCCTGTTTTTTCTAACAATTCAACCGCACGATTAGCTGCCTCACGCGCACTTAATCCTTCGTGCAGCGTTAATACTTCAGCGATTTGATTACCAATCGTGAATAGAGGATTCAATGCCGTCATCGGCTCTTGAAAAATCATCGCGATATCTTTACCGCGCAACTGGCGCAAGGCGTTTTCAGACATCAACTGAATTTTCTGACCATCAAACAATTGATTGCCACGTATCTGCGCCTCAGGCAATAGACGCATCAGCGCCAAGGCACTCACGGTCTTACCAGAGCCAGACTCGCCCACTAAAGCAAATTTTTCACCCGCTTCTATACGAAAGCTGACGTTATCAACGACACGATTCGAGCCAAAACTGACCGATAGGTTCTCAACGCGTAATAGGCTCATGTCTTTCTCCGCACATCGAGAGAGTTACGCAAAGCGTCGCCGATATTCGTTAACAGTAACAAAGTAATCGTCAATACCGCGAAGGTCGAAAGCGCGATCCACCAGGCATCTAAATTATTTTTACCCTGCGCTAGTAATTCACCCAAACTCGGCGTGGACGGTGGAACACCTAAACCAAGGAAATCCAAACTCGTTAAAGAAAGAATCGCAGCACTCATACGGAACGGCAGAAAAGTAACTACCGGTGTCATGCTGTTCGGAAGTACATGTCGCCAGATAATTTGCCAGTTTGATAAACCCAATGCTCGTGAAGCCTGAACATAATCGAGATTGCGATTGCGCAGAAAATCGGCGCGTACATAGTCCGACAAACCCATCCAACCGAACAACGACAACAACACCAACAGTAATAAAATACTGGGCTCAAAAATCGATGCAAAAATAATTAGCAGATAAAGCTCAGGCATCGAGCCCCAAATTTCCATAAATCGCTGAAACAATAAATCTGTTCGGCCTGCGAAGTAGCCCTGCACAGCTCCTGTGACTACACCAAGAGCGACACCAGTAATCGTCAGCGCTAAACCAAACAAGATCGATACGCGAAATCCATACACGAGTCGCGCGAACACATCACGACCGCGATCATCGGTGCCTAGCCAGTTATCCGTTGTAGGTGGAGCAGGATTAGGTGACTTAGCAAAATAATTTAAAGTGTCATAGCGATAGCGGTTGACAGGGTAAATCGCCCAATTACCATCGGTTTGAAATTGCTGCTGAATGAAAGGATCCAGATAATCGGCAGGCGAATCAAAATCACCACCAAAGGCCGTCTCTGCATAGTCCGTCAAAATCGGAACCATGATCTGGCCGTTATACCGTGCCAGTAGCGGCCTATCATTGGATATGAGTTCAGCTCCCATACTCAGCACAAACAGAATAAGAAACAGCACCAGACTCCAATAACCGCGCCTATCTTGTTTGAAGCGTATCCAGATCCTTCGCGATGGCGAGATTGATGGCTCAGCCGCAGAATACATACTCGCACTCATCGCGCAAGGCTTTCAAATTGCACGCGTGGATCAGTCCACACGTAGCATAAATCTCCCAATAATTTCACCACGAGCCCAATCAAGGTAAACAAATACAGCGTGCCCAGAACGACGGGATAATCACGTCGCACCACCGATTCATACGACAACAAACCTAAGCCATCGAGAGAAAATAAAGTCTCTATTAGCAAACTACCTGCAAAAAAAGCACCGATGAACGCAGCAGGAAAACCCGTCACTAGCGGTATCAGAGCATTGCGAAACACATGCTTGTAGAGTACGGCTCGTTCAGACAATCCTTTGGCGCGCGCCGTCAGCACGTACTGTTTGCGTATCTCTTCAAGAAAGGTGTTTTTAGTCAGCATTGTCATCACGGCAAATGACCCCGCAACCGAGGCGGTGACCGGCAATGTTATTTGCAATAAGTAATCGATGGTTTTACCAAACCAAGAAAGCGACTCCCAATCGTCAGAGGTTAAGCCACGCAAAGGGAACCATTGAACAAAACTACTGCCCGCAAAAACTACCAGTAAAAAAACACCGAGCACAAAACCTGGAATGGAATAACCGATCAACACCAACATGCTGGTGAGACTGTCAAATCGACTACCTGCCCTAACAGCTTTAGCAATACCAAGCGGCACCGAGATAAAGTAGGTCAGAAAAAAAGTCCATAGCCCAATCGTGATTGACACCGGCAATTTAGATTTCACCAACTCCCACACATCCTTGTGGTGATAAAAGCTCTGGCCCAAATCGAATTTAGCAAAGCCCTGAAGCATGAGCCAAAATCGTTCAGCCGGTGGTTTATCAAAACCATACAACGCCTTAATTTCGGCAACGCGCTCACTATCAACGCCTTGGCGACCGCGATATTCAGAGGCGCCCGCACCCGAGGATTCACCGGCACCTGTTTGCCCTTTTTTAAGTTCAATTAACACTTGTTCTACCGGCCCACCGGGAACAAATTGAATCACTGCGAAGGTAATGGCGATAACACCCAGGAGCGTGGGTATCATCAACAAAATGCGTTTAGCTCTGTATGGCCAAAGGTTCATGGAATCTCAACTCGTTTTTATTACTGCCTTGGTTTCACTTGCCACCAA
>JBIIQR010000027.1:0-8788 GCA_044341985.1 Burkholderiaceae bacterium | reverse complement strand
GCTCCTAAGAAGGCGGCTCCTAAGAAGCCTGTTGTGCACAAGACAGCACACGCTCCAGCACCGGCACCAGCCTCAGCATCGGCCTTAAAGACCATACTCAGTCCAGCTGCCGCTTGGCCTTTTCCTACCGGCGTGCGTCCCTGACTTGTTTAGTAAAGCGAGAGTCAGTCGACAAAATCCCGCAGCAGAATCAGGATCTGCCGCGGGATTTTTCTAGTCTGCTCTGATGGTGTGTCTAGCCGTGATCTTTTTCAGACTAAAACCAGATTGTTAGGGTGAACTGTGGTTGCCAACATCGTTAGTCTGATCATTGATACGGTCGCGACCTTGCTAGCTGGGGTCTTACTGCTACGGTTTTGGATGCAGGCCGTGCGTGTGCGACCACCATTCTCCCTAGGGCAATTTATGTTTAAGACGACAGATTGGTTAGTGCTGCCACTGCGTCGTCTATTGCCAGGAGTTGGTGGTTTTGATTGGGCCAGCTTGGTGGGCGGATTACTAGTTGCCCTGCTGTCAGTGGCCATTGAGCTTGGTGTGCGATCCGCATTTGCAGTAGAGCCGTGGCTCATGCTGTCATTGCGCTCTCTACTACATTGGGTGATTTACGGCTTCATTGGCCTCTTATTCATGGAGGTCATTTTCAGTTGGGTGAATCCTGATGCGCCACTCGCTCCGATTGTTCGCGCTTTGAATCAGCCGTTGATGCGCCCTTTGCGTCGCTTCATTCCGCCGATAGCGGGTGTTGATCTCTCGCCTATACTGGCTTTTTTGATGCTGAGAGTCGTTTTGTATGTCAGTGATAGTTTGCTCATCGGTTTGATCTAATGGATCGTCCGTGGTGTAGCCGTCATGGAGAGTGCTTACGTATTGCCATTCATGTTCAGCCGAATGCTTCGCGAACAGAGATATCTGGATTGGTTGAGGGGGCGCTCAAGATTAAGCTGCATGCTCCACCCGTTGATGGCAAAGCGAATGAAGCACTCACGCATTTCATTGCCGATCGACTTAAGGTGGCTAAAAGAGACGTCACAGTCAGTCACGGTCAAGGCAGCCGACAGAAATTACTCGAGGTTCGAAGTGAGATGACTCTCGAGCAGATCGAAGCTCTACTCAGTTAACGGCTTTGAGATTGTTGAATTGATTGCGAACGATTAAACAATCTCAGTAGCTTTGTTTATCAAAAGCTGTAGCCGAATTCTTTGCGGAAGCGTTCTTGAATGTCTGCGAGAGTAGGTGCATGGTTTTGCCCGCCTTGGCTGGCAATCTTGATTGAGCCCATCAGTGAAGACAAGCGACCGATAGTCATCCAATCCATATCGTGGGTCAATCCGAAGAGCATGCCGGCTCGGAAAGCATCGCCGCAACCGGTGGGATCAACTACCTGATCTACGCGTACTACAGGAATATCAAACCGCTCATTACTGGTATAGATCTCTGCACCTTGCTCGCCACGTGTAACGATTAGTGCTGAGACACGTTCGGCCACCTGCTCCAGTGAGAGTCCGGTACGTTCAGTCAATAACTCAGCTTCATAGTCATTTACTGCAACATAGGTTGCCAGTTCAATGAAGTGTGTCAGCTCTTCACCGCTAAACATAGGTAAGCCCTGACCCGGATCAAAGATAAACGGCACACCTAGGCGCGCGCAATCTTCCGCATGCTCGATCATGCCATCGCGACCATCGGGCGCAACAATCGCAATTTTTACTTTGCCGGCATCGTGAATTTTATTGAGATGCGAGCTACCCATGGCGCCTGGATGGAAAGCAGTAATCTGATTGCTATCTGCATCGGTCGTAATGAAGGCCTGCGCTGTATACGCATCATCGATATGCCGAATGCAGCGGCGACTAATGCCTAATTTGTCTAGACGTTCAACATAAGTGCCACCATCTTTGCCAAGGGTGGCCATGATGAGAGGATCGCCGTTCAATAGTTTTAAGTTGTACGCGATGTTGCCAGCGCAGCCACCAAATTCTCTGCGTATGCCGGGAACCAGGAAGGCGACGTTGATCTTGTGCAGTTGATCGGCCAGCAGCGCTTCAGAAAAACGTCCGTGAAAAGACATAATTGTGTCAAAGGCCATCGAGCCGCAGATCAGTGAAGTCATGATATTTTGATTATTAGTTTTGAAGCTGTCTCGGTTGAAAGATCAGATCGTGTTGAAATTATGGGTAGAACAAGATGATGCTAAAACCGCCCGGAGATTCACCACTCAGTTCAAAGTTGATTTGAATCTCTTGTTCGGCATGCGCGGCAATGCCCTTTTTGATCTCTGCAGTGCGGAGATAATTGAGCGGGTTAAACACTTTGCGAACCAATACCTGCCCCACATCAGTCTTTAATTCAAGGTCGAGTGAGGGCCAGGCTTGCACCGTATCAGACTGATTGCGGATGAGTGCCGTTAAGGTGAATTGTCCCGGGTGATCAGTGACTGGTTGCAGCTGACTCGATTCCAGAGAAATCAAATCACTATGTTCAGGCAGTCGTACCTGGCAGCCAACGCGTGAACAGAGCGCACGCAGATAACGCCCAGCCTCAGGCGAACGCGCAGCAATATCAGCACGGTAAAAATAACCCAGCTGAACCAGCAAGGCGACTAACAAAAAGGGGATGCCTAACCAGAGTACCCATTTCCAAGTGTGCGCGCTTTGCTCACGTTTTCTGGCTTCTTCAACAAAATACGGTGTGGGCGTAGCCATCATCGGAGGAGCTTCTGTGCTGAGCTCAGCTTCTTCTGGTGCGCTCCACGGCTTGCTCTGCAGATCAGAAATCGCCTTTGATAGAGCGTCCAGTTCGTCTTGCATTTTCGATGGTGGGGTGGGTTGATTTTGATTTGCGCGTAATGAGCCAAAATCAACCAAGGTCATGCGCCCTTCAAGATCTTCCGGGGCTAGGGTGTCTTCTAGGGGCATATCCTCGGCGCCGTGCAGTAGGTGTTCACTACCATTAAACAGTTCGCGGCAGGCGCCGCAGCGAACCATGCCCTCCCGCAGCTCGAGCTGAGGGGGGGTGACGCGAAAGCGTGTTTGGCAATGGGGGCAGCGAGTAGCAAGCATGACGCGCTATCTTAATCTATTGCAAGGTTTTCAAGGGATCCTGCAAGAGCGACCCAGCCTTCGAACTCGGCGCTGACCGACAGCTGAATGTAGTTCTTGTAGCAAGCGATAACTTCGTCTGCCTGGCGTGCCAGCACGCCGGATAGCACTAGCGATCCGCCTTTGGCGACGCGGCCACACAGCATAGGTGCCATGACTTTTAGCGGTCCTGACAAAATATTCGCTACCACTACGTCATAGCATTGGCCCTGACGAGCAGTCGCAAAGTCTTCGGGCAGAAAAAAAGTAACGTCGCATTGATTACGTTCGGCATTTTCACGCGCCGACACAATGGCTTGCGGGTCGATATCAACGCCGTCGACAGGATGCGCTCCGACCTTGTTGGCTAACATCGCCAAAATACCCGACCCGCAACCATAATCGAGCACCGACTGTGGCGAACGAAGATTCACTTCCAGCCATTCCATGCAGAGCTTGGTAGTGGGGTGACTACCCGTGCCGAAGGCGAGTCCGGGATCGAGTTCTAAAATTAATGCATCGGGATTGGGAGCGTCATGCCAGCTAGGCACCACCCAGATATTTTTCCCTATGTGTATAGGTTCAAATTGCGATTGAGTCAGTCGTACCCAATCTTGGTCAGCCACTGAGCGCAATTTAAAAGGTAACAGCATGTTGAAATCGCACATCGCACAAGCTTGGTGGACAAGTTCTGCAGCGTCGTCGCTGGCGTTGATCAGCGCCACCACGCGACTACTTTCCCATGCGTGTTCGGTAGGTTCCATGCCGGGCTCGCCGAACAAAGGTTGTTCAGCATCCGTGCCTTCGTTCGCATCTTCCACCGATACCGATAAAGCGCCGGCGTCAATTAATGCATCCGATACAAGCTCAGCCTGCTGACGCGGCACTTCAAGGACGATTTCTGTCCAGCTCATCGCAGCCGCTTATTTTTTGTTCGCAAGTTTCTGCTCTAAGTAGTGGATGTTCGTTCCACCCTCAGCAAAGCGTGCATCTTCCATCAACTCGCGGTGCAAAGGAATATTGGTTTGTATACCTTCAACGACCATCTCAGATAAGGCAATCTGCATCCGTCGAATGGCTTGGTCGCGCGTGGCACCGTAAGCGATGACTTTGCCCACCATGGAATCATAGTTAGGTGGCACGTAGTAACCTGCATAGGCATGCGAATCAACGCGTATTCCCGGTCCTCCGGGAGCGTGCCATGATTGAATGCGTCCTGGTGAGGGCGTAAATTTAAAAGGATCTTCTGCATTGATACGACATTCAATCGCATGTCCCGTCAACACAATATCTTTTTGGCGGAAGCGTAATTTTTCGCCGGAGGCAATGCGTATTTGTTCTTGCACCAGGTCGATACCGGTAATCATCTCAGTCACTGGATGCTCGACTTGAATACGCGTGTTCATTTCGATGAAATAAAACTCACCGGCCTCGTAAAGAAATTCAAAGGTGCCCGCACCCCGATAGCCAATCTTGCGACAAGCTTCAGCGCAACGATCGCCAATTTTTTCAATCAGCTTGCGTGGAATGCCCGGTGCCGGCGCTTCTTCAATAACTTTTTGATGGCGGCGTTGCATAGAGCAGTCGCGCTCACCCAGCCAGACAGCATTTTTGAATTCATCAGCAAGCACCTGGATTTCCACGTGTCGTGGATTCTCCAGATACTTTTCCATGTAGACCTCGGGATTACTAAATGCTGCACCGGCTTCAGCTTTGGTCATGGTGACCGCGTTTAGTAGTGCCGCTTCTGTATGCACCACGCGCATACCGCGACCACCACCACCACCAGCGGCCTTAATAATTACCGGGTAACCAACACGACGTGCCGTCTGAATAATAACTTTTGGATCATCAGGCAGCGCACCTTCAGATCCCGGCACGCAAGGAACTCCGGTTTTGATCATCGCCTGTTTGGCCGAGACTTTATCGCCCATCAAGCGGATGGATTCCGGGCGCGGCCCGATAAAGACAAAACCTGATTGTTCAACCCGTTCCGCGAAGTCGGCGTTTTCAGATAAAAACCCATAACCAGGATGGATAGCTTCTGCGTCAGTAACCTCGGCGGCGCTGATAATCGCGGGCATCGACAAATAACTTTGTGCCGAGGCGGCCGGGCCTATGCAGACCGACTCATCAGAGAGTTTTACGTACTTCGCTTCACGGTCTGCTTCGGAGTGCACCACAACCGTCTTGATGCCCATTTCACGGCATGCACGCTGAATGCGCAATGCGATTTCGCCACGGTTTGCAATGAGAATTTTTTCAAACATAAACGACTAGCCCTTTGTCGACGCCAGCTTGGCGTTATCGTCTGCTATCCACGGATTTTGGATGCGCCCTTGGGCGCAGGTTTCGAAATTAACCAATGATGAACAGTGGTTGACCATATTCGACTGGCTGACCGTTCTCAACCAGTATTTGTTTGATCACGCCAGCGGCATCCGTTTCGATCTCGTTGAGCAGCTTCATCGCTTCAATGATGCAGACAGTTTCGCCTTGTTTGACGCTAGAGCCAATTTCTACAAAAGGTGCTGCTCCGGGTGCGGACGACCGATAGAAAGTTCCCACCATCGGTGACTTGACCACATGCCCTGAGGGTTCGGCCGCTGCCGCAGGAGCTGAGTCAGCTGCGGCGTGAGTTACGGTAGCCGCCGCGGCGGGCGCTGCTGAGGCATAAGGTGCCTGCATCATTACCATCTGGTTCTGACCTGCGGGTGCTCCCTTGACGATCTTGACCTTGCTTTCGCCTTCAGTCACCTCCAGTTCAGAGATGCCAGATTCTGCGACCAGATCGATTAAGGTTTTGAGCTTTCGTAAATCCATTCGATATCCGTTAGCGAGTTAATGGTGAAGCGGAAAACTCCCCTGTGCCATTAGGGCGATCTAGAGGATTTCCGCGGAATAAATGCTAAATGGGGCCTAATTATAGCTTTTTAATAGCAAATTCAATGGCGATACGATATCCGTCAACGCCGAAGCCACAAATGACACCTTCCGCAACGCCCGACACATAGGAATGATGCCGGAAGGCTTCGCGCTTATGTACGTTTGAAATGTGGACCTCGATTACGGGTAAATTGACTCCGGCCAGTGCATCACGTAACGCCACGCTAGTGTGAGTCAGACCCGCCGGATTAATTACGATGGCGTCGAACCCTTCTGCTTTGGCTGCATGAATTCGATCAATCAAAGCACCTTCATGGTTGCTCTGAAAGCAAATTAGACGTGCGCCAGCCGCTTCAGCCACGCGTTGCGATTGCTCCTCAATCTCTGTCAGCGTGGTTGCTCCATATACTTCAGGCTCTCTAGTGCCAAGCAAATTGAGGTTGGGGCCATTCAATAGAATGAGGTTTTTTGCCATTTTTTAGGCGGGAATTTGGCGAAGAAGGCTGCATTTTCCCGCCAAAAGGCTTTGGAGGCAAGCTCAAATAATTATTGAATTTATAGCCTATTTTCAAACAGGGCTGTACCCGCCAGCAATACGTGCGGGTGGTTGGCGGGCGGTAGTCAAGACCATCTATAAATTGGCTAAGTCAGCCTTCACCTGATTCATGTTCAAACGGCCAAGATACGTTTGTCGAACGCGACCTTCGGAATCGAGCAGGACGGTAAAGGGTAAGCCACCGGCCTGATTGCCTAACGCGCGTGCGATCTCTGTACCCTCCATACCAGCCACAAGGATGGGATAACTAATCTGGAATTTTTTTGTAAATTGCTGGATATTGGATGGAGAATCAACGCCGATGCCTACAATTTGCATGTTTTTAACTTCAGATGAGTTTTGCAGTTCGACCAGTTCGGGCATTTCCTCCACGCAGGGCGGGCACCAGGTAGCCCAGAAATTCACCAGCAAGACCTTGCCGCGCCATTCCGACAATGCGTGGGTTTGTCCCTGTGTGTCGGGTAGGTTCGCTTTCATGAGCGACTCTACCGCTGGGCTATCGGATTTAACAGAAGATTGCTTTTTAACTGAAACATAAGCACCAAAGACAGCAGATAAGGTAGCGATAGCAACAAAAACTAGGATTTTTTTATTCATTCTGTGGAGTTCTCTTTTATAAGTGCGCGTACGGCATTCAAATCGGCTTTTTCTATCTTCCTGTTGCCGGCTGATTTGGCGATCTGCCGTTGATCATCTTGTTCGTAGAGCGTGAGATGCACCGCTTCTCCCTTCCAGAGTAGCGATAAGATTTCTAGCGAACGTCCAGCGTGAAGAAAATGATTGGCCTCGGATACGTCGTAATTAAGTCCCTGATTTAATAGGAAAACAGCAACATCTTTACTGCTCTCTGCAAACAATTGAATATGAATATCGGAGTGTTCGCTGGCCGTGCCGTTAAGTACAGCTCCGGTGAGGTAAGGGGAAAAATCACGTAATTTTTCCATCATCTCCAGAGCAATCAATCGCAGATGATGAAGGTGTTCTGCATGTTCTTCGCCAAAGAACAGTGCTTGGTATTCACGAACCTCCGCCTCAATTTCTGCATTGTCAGGTAATACATCGCCGGGAATTTTTTGGCCTCCCAATATTAGCTTGGCCGCTTTTCGTTTGGCCGTTCCATAGTCCGCGCCATCCTCAGCAATCATGCGTGCCGCCGCCGCTGCTATTTCGGCGCGCAAGGCTTGTGCATCGCTGGGATAGTTAATGTTCATTGAAGACTCTGGGGATTTGGGTAGTAAAAATTTGGCTTGCTAATACAGAAGACTAACCGAGTTGCTTCTGATTGGCATTTCCTATCAGGCAGGGTCGGGTAAAATCCGTAGATTACCTTGACCAGTTCATCCATGCATATTCACATTCTTGGCATTTGCGGCACCTTCATGGGTGGCCTCGCAGTTTTGGCGAAAGAGGCCGGACATAAAGTAACGGGTTGCGATGCGAATGTGTACCCGCCTATGAGTACGCAATTGCGTGCGCAAGGTATCGAACTCATCGAGGGTTATGGACAACACCAGCTAAGTCTGCAACCCGACCTGTACGTGGTGGGTAATGTCGTCTCGCGCGGTAATTCGCTAATGGAGACGATTATGAATCGTGGCCTGCCTTATATGTCAGGGCCACAATGGATGGGCGAATACATCCTGCACGATAAGTGGGTTTTAGCCGTCGCCGGCACTCATGGTAAAACGACCACCGCTTCGATGCTGGCCTGGATACTCGAGCAGGCAGGCTACAACCCTGGCTTTCTGATTGGTGGTGTGCCGTTGAATTTTGGTATTTCTGCCCGATTAGGTGGAACAACCGCCGAGGCCCCGTTTTTTGTCATCGAGGCCGACGAATACGACACCGCTTTTTTCGACAAGCGCAGCAAATTTATTCACTACCGTCCGCGCACGACCATACTGAACAATCTTGAATACGATCACGCCGATATTTTTCCTGACTTGGCCGCGATTGAAACTCAGTTTCATCATCTAATCCGTACCGTACCCGCTATCGGTCGAATTGTTGCTAATGGTGCCGAAGAATCACTTAAGCGAGTGGTGGCACGTGGTTGCTGGAGTGAGGTCGAATGGTTTAACGATGCGAGTCCCGAGAGCTGGGGCATGGTTGAACACGAAGATGGTCGTTTCGATGTTTATCTCAAAGGACAACGACAGGGAACCGTGAATTGGTATCTCACCGGTGCTCACAATCGATGGAATGCAGTCGCTGCGATTGCTGCGGCTCGGCATACCGGAGTACCACCTGCGCAAGCGATTGATTCCTT
>JBIIQR010000026.1:0-8896 GCA_044341985.1 Burkholderiaceae bacterium | reverse complement strand
AAATCACATCCGCCGTAGACTGGGCAGCTTTTTCTATGAAACGGGGATTCGATGCGGGCACCGCCAACTGGGAGCGCTGACGGCGCGGGGTCGCAGGTTGAATAATCGTAGCGCTCACGGGAATCCCCTCTTGTTATTAGTTACAGGGCTTTACTATAGGCAATCAGCACTTATTCGACAATAAAATTATTCAGCCGATTATGCACTTTGGCTGAATAATCGGATCTAAGCATTTGATGCGCGTCGACTCGGATAGCGATGACTCAATACATTGCGTGGAATTTTTTGATCCGCTGATAGAGGCAATAACTGCTTTAGCAATTCCACCAAACGCAGCGAAGCCGGTGATAACGATTGTCCGCGCACGGTCACTACAGAAACGCGTCGTGTCATGGAAGGATTCACAATCTTCAACGCATACAATCCAGGATCCATTTTTTTCGGCAGTGCAATCGCCGGCAGTATCGCTGCTCCAAGACCGGTACTCGCCATAGAAATCAGTGTCTGTGCCTGAGTAAATTCATAGCGTGATGTAAAGCGAAAACGCTTTTCTTTCATCACATCTTCTAACATCCCTCGCATAGCGGTCGCTTGATTTAAGACCAGCAAAGGCATGTTGGTCAGAGCTGCAAGTGAAATAGTATTTTTATCTGTTGTTAAAAACCGTTTCGGTACCAACGCGTAAAATGGATCGTCCATTAAGGGCTCAAACTGAAACTCTGAGGTGTCGATCTGCGGGCCCACACCGAAATCGACTTCGCGCTTGCGCACCGTCTCAAACATCGGCGCTGATGCCAATTCCCTAACAGATACCTCAATCCCCGGATATTCACTCTCAAATGCCGCCAGCACACGCGCTAATCGCGTCTCGGCAATCGTTGGTGAACACGATAGCGATACCTTACCTTTGCGCATATCCGCCGACTCTTGAATTTTGCGCAGACCTTGGTCAACTTCCAGTAACGCACGCTGCGCACACTCAAGTAGCTGCAAACCTTCCTCTGTCAAGCGCACGCTACGCGTTGTGCGGTGAAACAAAGGTACTCCCAATTGTTCTTCTAACTGGCGAATCTGCGCGCTGACAGCGGATTGTGAGCGAAATGATTTTTCTGCTGCAATGCGAAAACTGGCGAACTCTCCCACCAATAAAAATGTCTGTAGTAGTTTGAGATTAACGTGCGCTAACGCGCTAGTTGCGGATTTCATAAAGGCGGAAGATGAAAAAATTTGCAAAAAGTTTACGTCAGTATTTTGTTAAAACTAACATCCACCGACGCAGCTTGACTATGCACTAAATCTGCATAATCAACAATATAAAGTAGTTTGTCGAATCAGCCTACACCGCCTAAAGTTTCGCTTACTAAGGCAGCGCCAAGACTGTCAATAACTAGCTAGGAATAGATCCTCATGGCAGAAGCATCAACGAGTAAAGCAAGTCATCCCGCATTGCCCGCCGGCGCACTTGATGGTTTGCGTGTACTCGACATTGCCACATTTATTGCAGCTCCTTTTTGCGGAACCATACTCGGCGATCTGGGTGCGGAAGTCATCAAAGTAGAAATGCCGGGCGTGGGAGACTCACTGCGCAAATATGGCACCCAAACCGAATGTGGCGACAGCTTGGTCTGGATGAGTGAGGCACGTAACAAACAAACCATTACCTTAGATTTTCGTAAGCCTGAAGGTGCAGCACTGTTTAAAAAATTAGTCGCTGAATGCGATATCGTGCTCGAAAATTTTCGCCCCGGCACCCTAGAAAAATGGGGCATAGGCTACGAAGCACTTAAAGCAGTTAACCCCAAGCTGATCATGTTGCGCATTAGCGCCTACGGTCAGACAGGCCCCAAACGACATGACCCTGGCTTTGCACGGATTGCACATGCCTTCGGTGGACTCTCTTATTTATCAGGCGAAGCCGATGGTCCGCCGGTCGTACCCGGTTCTACCTCGGTGGCCGATTATGCGTCGGGAATGTGGGGTGCGATCGGTGTACTCGCTGCTGTGCGAGCACGCGATAACCAAGGCATAGGCCAATTCATTGATCTCGGCTTGTATGAATCGGTATTCCGCTTGCTCGATGAAATCGTACCTGCGTATGCCAAATTCGGTTACGTGCGTGAACGCATGGGTGCAGATACACATGCCGTCGTACCACACAGCCATTATCAAACGGGTTCAGGTGAATGGGTGGCCCTCGCTTGCACCAGCGACAAAATGTTTGAACGACTCGCTAATGTGATGGGTAAACCTGAACTAGCACAGACGTATCCAACGAGCGCCATACGTGTAGAGCATCGCCATACCGTGAATGGTTTGGTCGCGGATTGGGTGGGTAGCCGGTCATTAACCGATGTATTGAAAGAAACCGGTACCGGCGAAGTGCCGTGCGCGCAAATTTATTCGATCAAAGATATTTTTACTGATCCGCAGTATGCCGCACGTGGAAATATGATGACAGTGCAAGACGAACGTATCGGCGAATTGGTGCTGCCCTCACCTGTGTTAAAAATGTCGGAAACACCGACTGTTTTCAAACACGCAGGCCGTGCACTGGGTGCTGATAACGAACGTGTTTATGGTGAATTGCTGGGACTCTCAGCAGATCAAGTGCGTCAGTACATTGACGCCGGTGTTCTCTAATTGGAGATGACTATGAAACCTATGCTCAAAACGATGATTGCCAGCGCTTGCAGCATTCTGGCTCTTGGTGCTCTACCCACAGCAAATGCACAAGTCTCAGACGACGTCGTAAAAATTGGCTTCATCACTGACATCAGCGGCCCTTACTCAGACACCGATGGTTCGGGTGGTGTTGAAGCAGTCAAGATGGCGATCGAAGATTTTGGGGGCAAGGTCAATGGAAAGAAAATTGAATTCATCTACGCTGACCATTTAAATAAAGCGGACATCGCCGCAGGTAAAGCGCGCGAATGGTTTGATGCGCAAGGCGTAGACATGATTTTGGGCGGGGCGAATTCAGGCGCTGCGCTTGCGACGGCCAAAGTCGCCGTCGACAAGAAAAAAGTCTATATCAATGTCGGCGCAGGCACATCGCGCCTGACCAATGAAGAATGCAACCCCTACACCATTCACTACTCCTACGATACCGTCGCATTAGCAAAAGGTACGGGTGGTGCCGTATCACGCCAAGGCGGTAAGACTTGGTACTTCATTACCGCTGACTATGCTTTCGGTACGTCGCTAGAAAACGATACCACTCGTGTCGTTAAAGCCAGCGGCGGCAATGTGCTGGGCTCATCCAAACATCCGGTCGGTGCATCTGATTTTTCTTCATTCATTTTGCAAGCTCAAGCATCTAAAGCACAGATTCTTGGCTTAGCCAATGCGGGAGATGATTTGGTGAATGCCATCAAATCAGCGAATGAATTCGGCCTCAAGAAAAACATGAAGATCGCTGCCCTGCTGATGTACCTGAGCGATGTGCACGCTCTGGGTCTGCAACAGACCCAGGGAATGCTCCTGACCGACTCATGGTACTGGGACACTAGCGATGCTACTCGCGCCTGGGCGAAACGCTATTTTGAACGTGTGAAAAAAATGCCTAACAGTGGTCATGCAGGAGACTATTCTGCGATTACCACGTATCTGAATGCCGTTAAAGCGACCGGCACTGATAATCCAGAAAAAATCCTGGCGCACTTAAAGACCACCAAGATCAATGACATGTTTGCCCAAGGCGGATATATCCGTCCCGATGGTCGGATGGTGCATGACATGCATTTAGTTCAAGTAAAAACACCTTCAGAATCAAAACAAACCTGGGATTACTTCAAGCTGATTGAACGTATCCCTGGTGACCAAGCTTTTACGACAAAAGAAGAGAGCAAATGCGCTAGTTGGAAATAATAATAAACAGTGCAAGGCGTAAAAACCTAAATTTGCCAATGCAGTGGGGAGAGCCGGGCCCCCACCCGGTTCGTTACAGGCGATCTTCGTGATCGCCGTTTATTTTTTATATGGAGGCCCAGCGCTCGATCATGCAGCTATTTTTTGGTGCATGAAAAAATGCTCGGCGATCCACTCGTTGTTTTTTTAACGTGCTTTCATGACCCGTCATTACGACATCGTGATTATTGGCGCAGGTTCGGCTGGTTGTGTGCTGGCTAACCGACTGTCGGCTAAATCTTCTTGCCGCGTATTGCTGCTGGAAGCAGGTCCTGAAAATCACTCACTATGGACGCGTATCCCTGCAGGTGTTCCACGCGTCATTAATCAGCCTCGTATCAGCTGGGGCTATGTAACTCAACCCGAGCCCGCCTTAAATGGTCGTCGTTTGATTTCACCGCGCGGAAAAATTCTCGGTGGCAGTAGCTGTATCAATGGTCACGTGTATATGCGCGGCACTCCCGATGACTATAATCGGTGGCATGCTGACGGTAACGCAGGCTGGGCATGGAAAGATGTACTGCAGCACTTCAAACAAACAGAAGCACATTATTTAGGTGACTCTGAGTTTCATGGCGCACAAGGTGAGTTGCATGTATCTCCAGTGATGGAACCGCATACAGCCTCCGAAGCATTTATTCAGGCGGCTATTAGTAACAATATTCCACCGACTAACGATTTCAATGGTGCTACGCAAGAAGGTGTCGGCTATTTAGAGCTCATGATTCGTGATGGTATACGCTCATCGACATCCGACGCTTTTTTAAAACCGATTCGACACCGCAGTAATCTCACCGTTCAAACCGGTGCCTTGACGGAAAAAATCCTACTCGAAAATAAACACGTCAAGGGCGTGCGATTCAGTATCAATGGGTTAGTACATGAAGTGGGTGCACATGAAGTCATACTCTCTGCCGGCGCTATCAATTCGCCACAATTACTCATGTTGTCGGGTATTGGTGAGTCTGACCAACTACAGCGACTAGGTATACGACTCGAACATGCCTTGCCCGGTGTTGGCTACAACTTACACGATCATCCGTATGCTCATTGTTTGGTGAATGTCGATGATGCGTTTTCGATCAACAGCACTATCGCCAATCCTTTGCGTATGCTGCCGCATGTAGTGCGTTACCTGTTTACTCGACGTGGCTTACTAAATTCAGCTGCAGCGCAAGTCGGTTTATTTACGCGATCTGGCGTTCATGGATCTCAGACCGACTTGCAGATACAAATGCGGCCATTTAGCATGCTGAGTAAAAATGGTATGTATACCGCTGAAAAAACACCGGCTGTCACGGCATCCTGTGGCTTATTGCAGCCATTTTCTCGCGGCAGTATTCAATTGAATTCTGCAAAGCCTAACGATGCGCCGCTGATTAAATTAAATCTTTTAAGCGATGCACGTGATATTGCACCGCTCATCAGCGGCGTGCGGCTGATGCGAAAATTATTTCAGACTGCGCCTTTCAGTGAACATGTAAATGCTGAAGTAATGCCGGGGCCGCTTTACCAATCCGATAGTGAAATGACCGACTACCTGCGTCAGCAAGTGCAATCCATGTATCACCCTGTGGGCACCTGCAAGATGGGCCATGATGCCATGTCAGTAGTTGATGATCGCTTGCGCGTCAAAGGTATCGTTGGCTTACGCATCGCCGATGCCTCTATCATGCCTACTATCCCATCGGGTAATACCAACGCGCCGGTTATCATGATTGCTGACAAAGCGGCAGCTATGATCGCGCAAGATTCTTATTAACAAAAAAATAGCAATTTAATTACATCTCAGATTTTAAAAAACACGGCGGAGATCTCTCATGAAAACCTATAACCACTTCATCGACGGCCAGTATGTAGAGCCTTTAGGCAAACAGTGGATGGATACGATTAATCCCTACACCGGTAAAGCCTGGGCAAAAATTCCTCAGGGATGCGCCAAGGATGTTGATCGTGCAGTGGCTGCTGCCAAGCACGCTATGACCGAGGGTCCTTTTTCAAAAATGACCGCGACGGAGCGCGGCAAGATGATGCTGCGCTTAGCTGATTTAGTCACTAAGCATGCCGAGCGACTGGCTGAGATCGAGGTGCAAGACAATGGCAAGCTGATCGCCGAAATGCGTGGCCAGATGAACTACCACCCTGAATGGTGGCGTTACTACGGTGGCTTAGCTGACAAAGTCGAAGGATCAGTTATGCCTATCGATAAACCCGATATCTTTGCCTTTACTCGTCACGAACCTGTGGGTGTGGTGGGTGCACTCACCGCATGGAATTCACCACTCCTTTTCATCGCGTGGAAATGCGCGCCCGCAATTGCTGCGGGTTGTGCTGTCGTGATCAAGCCGTCTGAATTTACGTCCGCTTCTACGCTGGAATATGCAGCGCTGACTAAAGAAGCTGGCTTTCCTGATGGTGTGTTTAATGTGGTGGCGGGTTACGGCCCCGATGCAGGTTCTGCACTCGTTGATCATCCGGATGTCGCAAAGATTACCTTCACCGGATCCGATGCCACCGGTGCACGTATCTATGCTCAAGCGGCTAAGACCATGAAGCGGGTCACGCTAGAATTGGGCGGTAAATCACCCAATATCGTTTTTGATGACTGCAACTTAGATAAGGCTGCTGCTGGCGTTGTCTCAGGAATTTTTGCAGCCACTGGTCAAACGTGTATCGCTGGCTCACGCCTGTTAGTACAAAACTCGATTAAAGAAGAGTTCACCAAAAAAGTCGCCGAACTCGGTGCGACGGCTCGCAAAGGTAATCCTATGGAAGCCGATACGAATATTGGCCCGGTCACTACCCCCGCGCAGTATCAAAAAATTCTCGATTACATAGACATTGCAAAAAAAGAAGGGGCACGTTGCATACTCGGCGGTAAAGCTGCTCCTGATTTACCTGGTGGACAATTCGTTGAACCAACTATCTTCGTTGATGTGACTCCGCAAATGCGCATCGCACGCGAAGAAGTGTTTGGCCCGGTGTTGTCTATCATCGGCTTTGACGATGAAGAAGAAGCGATCAGACTAGCTAATGATTCAGTGTATGGTTTGGCTGCGGGTGTGTGGACAGAAAACATTGGTCGCGCCGTGCGTATGTCCAAAGCACTACGCGCCGGTACGGTGTGGGTGAATACGTATCGCGCTGTGAGTTACATGATGCCATTCGGCGGCATGAAGCATTCGGGCATAGGCCGTGAAAGCGGTATTGAATCCATCAACCAATACCTTGAAACCAAGAGTACGTGGATATCCTATGCAGAAGGCGCACCGGGCAATCCGTTCATCATGCGCTAAACAATAAAAACAGGAGATCGTATGAAAGGCATCGTATTCGCAGGCGATAGAAAACTATCTATGCAAGAGTTTCCCGATCCTACACCAGGACCGAATGACGTCGTACTCGAGATGAAAGCCTCCGGCATGTGCGGTAGCGATTTAAAAGTGTATCGCGCACCGTTTGGTGAAGGATTAAAAAATCTCGGCTATACCGAAGCCATGCACGTCATTGCAGGACATGAACCGTGTGGTGTGGTGGTAGCGGTTGGATCGAACGTCAATCCTAAACAAGCCTATGTCGGTCAACGCGCGATGGTGCATCACTATCGCGGTTGCGGTGCATGCCCACATTGCTCAACCGGTTGGCAGCAAATGTGTGTAGAAGGCGTTGCCGAAATTTATGGTATTACCGGTCATGGTGGTCATTCCACGTACATGAAATGTCCGGCGAATACTATCGTTGAGTTGCGCGAAGAACTCTCGTTTGAAACCGGAGCAGCGATCGCCTGCGGTACCGGTACTGCATGGGGTGCATTGCATAGACTCGAAGCCAGCGGCGATCAAACTATCGCAGTATTTGGTCAAGGCCCTGTCGGCTTATCCGCTACCCAACTCGCTGCTGCCATGGGTATGCGTGTGATTGCGCTGGATATCAGCGATGAACGATTAGCGCGCGCCAAAGAATTCGGCGCCGATGAAATCATCAATCCAACCAAAACTGATGCCGTCGCTGCAATACGCCAGTTAACTCAAGGCTTAGGTGCGCATGCATCGATCGATTCATCTTCATCACCCGAGGCACGTCTGCAATCGGTGCAATGCGTACGCAGCTGGGGTAAGGCGTGCTTTGTCGGTGAAGGTGGTCAGGTAACGATTGATGTCAGTCGCGACATGTTACGTCGACAAGTGACCGTGATTGGTTCGTGGACTTTTTCTACCGTGGGTCAAAAAGCCTGCAATGATTTTGTCGCTGATCGAAAAATTAATGTCGACGGACTCTTCACCCACCGCTGGAGACTCGATCAGGGTGAAGAGGCGTACAAAATTTTTGATCAGCAAAACTCAGGTAAAGGCGTATTTTTGATGTAATCGAAGGACTTCATCTCTCATATCAACCTACCTTATTCCGACTGTCTAATTCATTTTCAGCTTAGACAGTCGGCCCCCAAGGCGCTGCCATCATCAATTTGTTTTCTTGCGACGCGACTAAAGGTCTCACCTTTTGTGCAAAGGCCATAAACTGTTCATCAGCGAACAAGGCAGCCCAAAACGCACGGCGATCTGCATCATCCTCAAATTTCCAAATATGAATGAGCTGATGCAAAGCACCGATGTCGCCAATGAAGTAGCCCACCAATTTCTTGGGATGACGCTCAATCGCGGGATAACCCAACGTTTTATAGAGCTCCACGATCTCGCCCATCTTGCCCACGATTGCCTGATAGGTACGCATTTCATAGATAGCCATCTTGTCTCCTTAGTGTGGTTTTTGTTTAATTATGCAGACGATCATTACATCCCTAATTTATCATCAAACTCACCTGATATAGCACTCAAAATCAATTAACAAGAACCGGCTTTATTTGCTCTGAGCCCATGCGCGGGCAACTGGTGTAAATTATCGCCCTTGGCGATTAAATCGCATCGAATAAAACACCAGGAGAAAATTTTGAAAATCACCACCGGGCGCCCTGCGACTCTGGCTACGCATG
>JBIIQR010000025.1:0-9059 GCA_044341985.1 Burkholderiaceae bacterium | reverse complement strand
GATAGGATGTCGGCGGGTCTGAGTGATGCTGCATAGGTAGCTAGCAGCGCAACGACTAACAATAGTAATTTCGAAATAGTGACTTGTCGCAGACTAGATGCTTCCGGATCGACCATTCTGAAATACGTGTCATGGGCGAGGGCGCTAGAAATAACCAATAGCAGGCCATCAGCGGTAGATAGTGCTGCGGCCAAGGCGCCCGCTGCGATCAAAGCGGAAATTACATACGGCAGTCCGGCGATTTCTGGTGCGGCCAGTGCAATCATGTCGCCATCAATCATGATTTCAGCCAGTTGAACAAGGCCATCCATATTGATATCAACGATGCTGATCATGGGTTTGGACTTGTCGATATTGGCCCAGTAGGTGACCCAGCTAGGTAAGTGTGCGAAGTCGATGCCGACTAGATTGGCGTAGATTTCAAATTTCACCAGCACCGCCATGGCGGGTAGTGCGGTGTACAGCAGCATGATGAAAAACAAAGCCCAAAATACCGAGATGCGTGTTTCTTGTACCGATGTCGTGGTGCACGATCGCATCAGCAAATGAGGAAGTGCGGCTGTACCCAACATCAAACAAAACATCAAGGCGATAAAATTATTCCGTTTGATGTCCGAGCTTTGTCGGTCGAATCCCTGAAATGGTTGTGTGTGAGATTGCAGTGGCTGAGAACGCGCGAGATCAAGATCCATTTCTTGTTGCCATCGTCGCTTGGCATCTGCAGGACTTTTTGGATAATCGGTAAGCACACGATTAGCAGCTTTGATGTCAATCAGCGAAGCGTTATTCGTTTGCAGATCTTGCAGATTTTTGCGCGCTTCAGCGCGTCCTTCATCCCAGGATTGTGGCAGTTGCGCTATTTTTACCCTGTAATTTTCTGCGCGCTTGCGATACAAATCACGCACTTGTTGTTCGCTACTGTCATCGGCCAGTATGTATTCATACGCTGTTAGCTTTGCAATCGCGGATCCATACGCGATCTGCGGTATCGGTACACCGGTTTGCTTTGCGGATAGCCAAGCCACAGGAATCGTAAACGCGATAATGATGATGATGTACTGCGCAATTTGAGTCCAGGTGATCGCTAACATTCCACCCAAGAAGGAGCACACTAAAATGCTCGCTAATCCTAGAAAAATACCGACTGAGAAATCAATGCCGGTAAAGCGCGACGTAATCAAGCCCACACCATAAATTTGTGCCACGACATACATGAATGAAATGAGTAAGGTCGCAGCGACGGCGATTAGGCGTACTGAGTTGCCGTTACCGTTTTTTCCAAACCGAGCAGCCAAATAATCTGGAACGGTATAGCCGCCGAATTTGCGCAAGTAAGGAGCAATCAATAAGGCAACGAGACAGTAGCCACCAGTCCAACCCATGATGTAGGCTAGCCCATCAAAGCCTTGCAAATAAAGTCCGCCCGCAAGTCCAATGAAACTAGCCGTTGATATCCAGTCAGCGGCGGTCGCCATGCCATTAAAAAGAGACGGTATGCGACGACCTGCAACATAGTAGTCAGCCAAATCGGATGTGCGGCTTAATAAACCGATGCCTGTGTAGACGACGATGGAGGTGAACAGTAAAAGATAACCTAGCCAAAAACGAGGGAAGCCTTCATGCTCGAGTATGGCTAGCGATATGAGTAATAGCGCCAAGCCTAAAGTGAAAAAGCCAACGTATCGACTCAGCATGCGAGAAGAATTAGGCAGACCCATTCCCGCCTTTCGACTCGTTTGCGTGAGCCAGCTTGCGCTCTAAACGATTGACTAGCAATGCGTAGCCACCAATGATCAGCAAGTAAATGAGTATCGTGCCTTGTGCTGCCATATAAAACGGAATGGGCCAACCGAAAAGCTGTAAGCTAGAAAGTTCGCGTGCGTAAAAAATCACGCCGAAATTTAAGAGTAACCAGAGCGCGAGTAATACGAAGGTGATTATGCGTACTGTTGGCCAGTAGCTCGTATAGCCATCGTTATTTTTAGTGGGCGATTCTTGATTCAGCATCGTGCTAATTTTCTTACATTGATTTTTCGAGTCTGAAGCAAATTCTAAATAAACTACCAGGATACCGTGGGTCATTACTGCGTGGATTACTGAGTAGTTCGATATCGACACCATGGCGAATGGCAATTTCTCGAACAATAGCGAGGCCCAAGCCACTACCTTCAACGTCGGTGCCTAAAATGCGGTAAAAACGTTCGAAGACATGCGTGCGTTCAGATAGCGGAATTCCTGGACCCGTATCTTCTATTTCAAGTATCGCTTGTCGTTGTTTGTTGTCGGCCTGAACGCGAACAGTCACGCTGCCCAATACCGGTGTATAGCGCAGCGCATTATCAATTAAATTATTCAGCATCTCGCGTAACATCGTCGGATTTCCGCTGATGGATAGCGCAACATTTTCAGTTTCAAAACCAAGATCAATGCGTCGCAACATTGCCACCTGCACCCACTCTTGCACGACGTCTCTAGATAACTCGGTGAGTTCAATTTTTTCAAATGCCATAGTTTGCGCTGCTTGCGTTTCTGCGCGTGCCAGTGCAAGTAATTGATTAATCATGCGCGTAGCAGATTCAGAGCTTTTTGAGAGTTGCTCTAATGAGTGCCGAATCTCCGCGCTGTCTGACTGCCGCATCGCCAGCTCTGACTGCATGCGCATGCCCGCGAGCGGAGTTTTCATTTGATGTGCTGCATCCGCAATAAAACGTTTTTGTAGTTGTATGCTTTGCGACAGTCTGGCTAGCATGTCGTTAAGCGATCGTACTAAGGGCGAAATTTCTTCAGGTACGGCGCTGGCATCAATCGGCGATAAATCATCCGGTCGGCGCGCACGAATATGATCTTGTAGTGTCGCTAACGGTGATAGGCCTCGTGTCAGCGCAAACCAGACGAGTGTGAGTGCGATAGGAAGAATAATAAATTCCGGAAAAATCACGCCCTTAACAATCTGTTTAGCAAGTTGCCGTCTTTTTTCTAACGTTTCAGCCACTTGTACCAACGCATAGCGTGGTTCACCCGCATCTACGGCAGGAGCGCGTAGCGTTTGCAGATTGACGTAGACATACGCTACGCGAATTTCTGTATTGCGTATCTGTGCATCACGTAAAAACACAGCCCAAGGAATCGGTTTTTCTTCTTCGATGGGGTACGGCACATCCAGATCACCTGCAATCAGGTTTTGCTGAGGGTCAGATATTTGGAAATACACATTGTCGACATCATCGGCTCTCAGAATATCGCGTGTCGATAAGGGAAGTTGAGCACTAACGATGCCGTTAGTTTCTTTGACCTGTTGTGCTAGGACAGTAACTCGGTCTTCCAACGATCGATCAAAAGGCTCATTGGCAATGGATGTGGACGCAAAATACGTAATAGCGATACTGATGGGCCAAAGCAGCAGCAGCGGCATTAGCATCCAGTCTAAAATTTCGCCAAACAATGAATGCTGAGAGCGTGGTTCCTGAGATATCTCTGCTGTTGTAGCTAGCATCGATTTTTGTCTACTGATGTGCGCGTCCACAGTTAGCTAGTACCCGCATCCTGATTTTCTGCGGTAGCAGACTGAGAAAATTTTTCGAGGCAATAGCCTAATCCTCGAACAGTGGCTATGCGTACGCCGCCGCCTTCTATTTTTTTGCGCAGCCGGTGCACATAAACTTCTATCGCATTGTTGCTGACTTCTTCGCCCCACTCGCAAAGATGATCAACTAACTGTTCTTTCGACACTAACCTGCCGCTACGTTTTAACAGCACTTCGAGCAGACCCAGTTCACGTGCAGATAGATCGATCATCGTGTCATTAATATAGGCGATTCGTCCAATCTGATCGAAACCGAGTGGTCCGTGTTTGATGATGGTGGGTCCGCCACCGGCACCGCGCCGTGTCAGCGCGCGCACCCGAGCTTCTAGTTCGGACAGAGCAAAGGGTTTTGCCATGAAATCATCCGCACCTAAATCGAGTGCTTTCACCCGCTGCTCTACTGAATCGCCAGCGGTGAGAATGAGTACAGGAATTCTGGAATCGCGAGCCCTCAGGCGGCTGAGAACTTCGAGTCCTGAAATTTTTGGAAGATCAAGGTCAAGGATTAAAAGATCGAAATCTTGACCGGATAGCGCGCTGTCGGCTGCTTGACCATTGGCCACACAGTCGATCACGTAACCGGACTGGCGAAGCGAACGGGTCAGCCCGTCGGCCAGTACGCTGTCGTCTTCGGCAAGGAGGATGCGCATAATTCCTAGTGTTTTTAATCAACTAAAGCTCAGTCTATTGGGTTTGGGGGTTGCCAGCAACCAAGTATTTCAGGGGGGTACTCATTCAAAGTTGCAAATGAAGTAATAAATGAATTTTAAATTCTACTTGCATCATCTACTGTTTTTTTATACAGTACTGCGAAACCCGGGCGTAAAGACATGCACGGCCTTGATTCCACCTTCCACAGCAACGAGAGAAACTCATGGACGACAAAAAACTGGCGAATTCCGAAAAAGGCAAGGCATTGTCTGCAGCCCTGGCACAGATTGAAAAGCAGTTTGGTAAAGGCTCGGTCATGCGCATGGCGGATGGCGCTGTGGCCGAGGAAGTGCAGGTTGTTTCAACCGGCTCGTTGGGTTTAGACGTCGCTCTGGGCGTAGGTGGCTTGCCGCGTGGTCGAGTAGTTGAGATTTACGGCCCTGAGTCTTCAGGCAAAACGACTATGACTTTGCAAGTCATTGCTGAGATGCAGAAGCTGGGTGGTACCTGCGCTTTTATCGATGCTGAACATGCGCTAGATACGATCTATGCACAAAAACTAGGCGTCAATCTTCACGATTTGCTGATTTCTCAACCTGATACTGGCGAGCAGGCACTGGAAATTACCGATGCGCTGGTGCGCTCGGGTGCTGTTGATCTGATTGTTATCGATTCGGTCGCTGCATTGACACCTCGTGCTGAGATTGAGGGCGACATGGGTGATTCCCTCCCCGGTTTACAAGCCCGTTTGATGTCACAGGCTTTGCGTAAACTGACCGGCTCTATCAATCGCACCAACACCATGGTGATTTTCATCAATCAGATTCGTATGAAGATTGGTGTGATGTTTGGTAATCCAGAGACCACCACCGGTGGTAATGCATTGAAATTTTATGCGTCTGTTCGTTTGGATATTCGTCGTACTGGCTCGATCAAATCAGGTGACGAAGTGATCGGTAATGAAACCAAAGTAAAAGTCGTTAAGAACAAAGTAGCCCCTCCGTTTAGAGAAGCACATTTCGACATTTTGTACGGAGAAGGTACTTCGCGCGAGGGAGAAATTCTCGATTTGGGTTCAGAAGCCAAAATCGTAGAAAAATCGGGCGCCTGGTATAGCTATAACGGCGAGCGTATTGGCCAAGGTAAGGATAACGCACGTAACTATCTCAAAGAGCGCCCTGAGTTGGCGCATGAAATTGAAAATAAGGTTCGTGAGCATTTGGGCGTGCCCGTTTTGCCATCATTGCCTGCCAAGTCGGCGGTTGTTGCTGCGGCCACAGATGTTGAAGCACCGCCTACAAAAAAAGTAGCTAAGGCCGCTGCTGAGGCGAAGGAAGCGTGACCCTGAATTGTCTTTGATTCGTTGTGGCGCCACCAAAAATTAGCCTGAAAGCTCGGGCACTGAGGTATCTATCAGCGCGCGAGCACAGCCGACTTGAATTGGCGCGCAAATTGACGCGTCATATTCAAGAAGGAGATGACCTCAATCAGCTGCTAGATTGGTTGGTGGCGCAGAAATTTCTTTCTGATTCACGCTTTGCAGAATCCTTAGTCAATCGACGCGCTGCTCGATACGGCAGTTCACGCATACTGTCGGAACTTCAAAGTCACGGCTTGGATGATGCAGCAGTATCCACGCTGCGAATTTCTTTGTTGGAAGATGAAAATGAGCGTGCTTTCCAAGTCTGGGAAAAAAAATTTGGTACGGCTGCAACCTCGCATGAGGGACGCGCAAAGCAGATGCGCTTCCTGCATCAGCGTGGTTTTTCAAATAGCGCAATTCAGTCCGCAATCAAACGCGCTCGTCTCGTAAGCTCAGACTGAAAGAAGTTGGCCAATTGCCCCAAAGCTTGAGATTTTGGCAACCTGTTTTGGCCTATCTCAAGGGTGGTCTGTGCTAAACTTCGGCAGCTTTGCAGCGCCGCATGAGCGGCACCAGTCGTAGAAACTGCGACAGGCTGCACAATTCCAGAATTCGTGCTCAAGCTGACAAGCTTTTGCGTACGCTATCGGAACTATGTCACTCCCCGCGCCGAAACTATCTCGTGCCTTGCGCCATGTTCGCAGCATAGAAGCACAGGCTTTTGAGCGCGAAGACGGCTTGTGGGATATCGATACTCGCATCACCGATACCAAAACCCGTGTGTCTCATTTGGCCTCCGGTGACCGCCTACCAGGCGATCCCATTCATGATCTTTGGCTGCGAATCACCATCAATACCAGTTTGACGATAGTTGACGTCGATGCGGTATCCGATGCAGTGCCTTATCCCGGCTATTGCAACACCATTGGCCCTGCCTATAAAAAACTCATTGGTCTAAACTTGATGAGAGGCTTTCGTAAAGAATTACGCGAACGCCTGGCCGGAATAGAAGGTTGCACTCACTTAACCGAGCTGGCAGGCGTGCTGCCGACCGCCGCTATACAGGCATTTGCTGGTGATGTTTTACCAACGGGTGATACGGGTTCAGGCGTGGATATGACGCAGGTTCCATTTCAACTCGATCGTTGTCAGGCTTTGCGCCGTGATGGACCTGCTGTTGAAAAATATTATCCGCGCTGGCACATCAAACCCAGTACCACTAATTAAATCTGAATTCTCGAATAACAGCATCAAGAAAAAATCCTAAAAACCTTAATTAAGAAAAACACTAAGCAAAACTTGATTAAATCCACATCCATTGCATCGGAAGGGAAGTCCGCATGAAGATTCACGAATACCAAGGTAAAGAAATACTCAAAAAATACGGCGTTACGGTTCCGCGCGGTATCGCATGTATGAGTGTTGATGAAGCGATCAAGGCTGCTGAAACATTAGGCGGTCCAGTGTGGGTCGTTAAAGCGCAAATTCATGCCGGCGGTCGCGGCAAAGGTGGCGGCGTTAAAGTAGCAAAATCTATCGATCAAGTACGTGAGTACGCGAACCAGATCATGGGTATGCAACTCATCACGCATCAAACAGGTCCTGAAGGTCAAAAAGTTCGTCGCTTGCTGGTGGAAGAAGGCGCAGACATCAAAAAAGAATTGTATGTCTCGATGGTGACTGATCGTATTTCGCAGCGCGTGGTGTTGATGGCATCTAGCGAAGGCGGTATGGATATTGAAGAAGTCGCGGAGAAGCATCCTGAACTCATTCATAAAATTGAAATTGATCCGGCGACTGGATTACAAGATAAAGAAGCCGACGACATTGCCGCCAAAATTGGTGTGCCGGCAGGCTCCATCCCAGCAGCGCGAACTCTTTTGCAGGGTTTATATCAGGCGTACTGGGATACCGATTCTTCACTCGCTGAAATCAATCCGTTGATTATTACTGGCGATGGCAAAGTGATTGCACTCGATGCGAAATTTAATTTCGATTCGAATGCTTTGTACCGCCATCCGGAAATTGTCGCTTACCGCGATATCGATGAAGAAGATCCGGCAGAAGTTGAAGCGTCCAAATTTGATCTGGCCTATATCTCCTTAGATGGAAACATCGGCTGTCTGGTAAATGGTGCGGGTCTTGCGATGGCAACCATGGATACGATTAAATTGTTTAATGGTGAGCCAGCCAACTTTTTAGATGTGGGTGGTGGTGCAACAGCAGAGAAAGTGACGGAAGCTTTCAAAATCATGCTGACCAATCCTCACTTACAAGCGATTTTAGTGAATATTTTTGGCGGCATTATGCGTTGCGATGTGATTGCTGAAGGTGTGATCACCGCATCACGTGCCGTTTCTTTGAAAGTACCCTTGGTCGTTCGCATGAAGGGTACCAATGAAGATATCGGTAAAAAAATGCTCGCTGACTCTGGATTGCCCATCATCTCAGCAGACACGATGGAAGAGGCAGCACAAAAAGTGGTTGCCGCCGCTAGCGGTAAATAAGTGAGGAAGAACCATGTCAATCCTGATTAATAAAGATACCAAAGTCATTACCCAAGGCATTACTGGCAAAACCGGTCAATTTCACACGCGTATGTGCAGAGACTATGCCAATGGAAAAAATTGTTTCGTCGCTGGTGTGAATCCGAAAAAAGCGGGCGAAAATTTTGAAGACATACCGATTTACGCGACCGTAAAAGAAGCCAAGCAAGCCACTGGCGCCACCGTGTCAGTGATTTATGTGCCACCTGCGGGCGCGGCTGATGCGATCTGGGAAGCGGTTGAAGCTCAGCTCGACCTCACCATTTGCATTACCGAAGGTATACCGGTGCGCGACATGCTGGCGCTGAAAGACAAAATGAAAAAAGCCGGCAGCAAGACACTGTTGCTCGGCCCTAACTGCCCCGGTTTAATCACACCCGATGAAATTAAGATCGGCATCATGCCCGGCCATATTCACAAAAAAGGTCGTATTGGTGTGGTCTCGCGTTCAGGCACGTTGACGTATGAAGCTGTGGGCCAGTTGACCGCATTGGGCTTAGGCCAATCGTCAGCCGTCGGTATTGGCGGTGACCCGATTAATGGCTTAAAGCACATAGACATTATGCAAATGTTTAACGACGATCCTGATACTGATGCCGTGATCATGATTGGTGAAATCGGCGGTCCTGATGAAGCCAATGCAGCGCAGTGGATTAAAGATCACATGAAAAAACCGGTGGTTGGTTTCATCGCTGGTGTAACCGCCCCTCCGGGGAAACGTATGGGTCACGCTGGTGCGTTGATATCTGGTGGTGCTGATACAGCTCAGGCTAAATTAGAAATCATGGATGCGTGCGGTATTAAGGTCACGCGTAATCCGTCAGAGATGGGAAGACTATTGAAAGCAGCGTTGTAAGCTGAATCGATGAAGTTAACTTCATCAAGTTGAATAAAAATGGGGAGCCATCGCTCCCCA
>JBIIQR010000074.1:0-6394 GCA_044341985.1 Burkholderiaceae bacterium | reverse complement strand
ATCCACCAGATGGGTTCGGTTATCTGAGAGCTAACTTCTTGCCGAGGACCATGCTCCTAAGTCGGTCGCTGGCAAAGCGGACCCTGGGTCTCGCCATTGCCCCTTGTATTAATCGACCCGGGATCGGCAAGCTTTACCCTAAAAATTAATTTTTTGAAATTAGTGGGTCGTGAATTGGGGCCGCGGAGTCGCCACCCGGAAGAGTTTTGAAAGTAAATCCCTGTTACATGCCTTTATACGTTCCATCTAAGGCAAAAGGACTATCGTGCTACAGCCTTCGTCTGTTTAGTCGCCGCCATATAAATCACGACTATAGACCTTATCAAGCACATCGGACAAATCATCAGTTACGCGATTGGCAACAATCACATCGGCTTGGCGTTTGAACGCCTCGAGGTCGTGGGTAACTTTGGAGCGAAAGAATTCGGGTTCGTTAATTGCCGGTTCGTAGACGATGACTTCAATGCCTTTGGCCTTGATGCGCTTCATGATGCCTTGAATGCTGGAGGAGCGGAAGTTGTCGGATCCTGCTTTCATCGTCAAACGGTAGATGCCGACCGTTTTTGGGTTGCGTCGGACGATGCTTTCGGCCACAAAATCTTTGCGCGTACTGTTGGATTCAACGATGGCGTGTATGAGGTTTTGTGGCACATCTTTGTAATTAGCCAGCATTTGTTTAGTGTCTTTGGGTAGGCAATAGCCTCCATAACCAAACGAAGGATTGTTGTAATAATTTCCGATACGCGGATCAAGGCTGACGCCGTCAATAATGGGACGAGTATCCAGGCCATGACTCGCTGCATACGTATCGAGCTCATTAAAAAATGCTACCCGCATGGCAAGGAAGGTATTGGCAAAGAGCTTGACGGCTTCAGCTTCTGTCGGGCCCATAAAGAGTACCGGGACATCTTCTTTGAGCGCAGCTTGTTTTAATAACTGCGCAAAGGTGCGTCCCGCTTCATCCTGCGAGCCGATAACAATACGGGAGGGATGAAGATTATCGTGCAGCGCCTGACCTTCGCGCAGAAACTCGGGTGAAAAAATAATATGTGGGAACTGGTGTTTCTCTATCATGCGTGCCGTAAAGCCCACGGGGATCGTCGATTTGATGACGATATACGCTGCGGGGTTGATGGCTTTAACTTCTTCGATCACGGTCTCTACCGAACTCGTATTGAAGTAATTCGTTTGTGGGTCGTAATCGGTGGGAGTGCCGATGATGACAAAATCTGCATCGGTGAAGGCATCGTTTTTGTTGGTGGTGGCGTGCAGCTTGAGTGGTTTTGTTTTGAGATAGTGTTCAATATCGGTATCTTTGATAGGAGAGATCTTACGATTCAGATCATCTATCTTGCTGGTGCTAATGTCATAGGCAACCACCTCGTTATGCTGAGCCAGCAAAACGGCCATCGATAAACCCACATAACCACACCCGGCAATTGCTATTTTCAAAATTTTCTCCAGAATAAATCAGGCTTTATCTATGCTAAACAGCTAACTGATAAAACTACTTGGCCTCTATTTTAACGGCTTGCGCCAAGTCTCAGGTCAAGTAGTTTTCGGGGTGAGTAGAGTGCGACACTTTCAATACTTGATCGCTTATGTATTTTGAATAGGGTAAATAATGCTAAGGTAACGACACTTGTGTGCATGCGTTTTCACAGACTTCTTATAAACTGAAAAATAATGAAACGATTTCTTGATGTGGTTCTTAGTTTGTTGGCGCTAGTTTTTCTCTCGCCATTCTGCATCCTGATAATTCTGATACTGAGAATCGAATCAGTAGCACCCGTGCTCACGCGTTCGCATCGAGTTGGTAAGCATGGGCGCATGGTGAAAGTATGGGAGTTCAGAACGGCCTTGGCTGAAGCGGATGCGATGGAAACGGTCGGCGGCTGTCATGGAGAAGAAGTGACTCGAGTGGGTGCTATTTTGCGGCGTTCGGGGATATCACGTTGGCCATTGCTGTTGAATGTGATTCGAGGGGACTTTTCTTTGGTAGGCCCGCGGGTAGAATTGCCGCGCTATGTAGGCTGTTATCCAACCGAGATCCGTAAAATCGTACTATCGATTAGGCCGGGTTTATTTGATTTGTCTTCGGTGAGTTTTCGACAGGAGTCTCAGATATTGGCTAATTTAATTGGCGACGAGTTAGAAGAAGCCTATGTCGAGAAAGTTTTACCCGTACGTCTGGAATATGCACAGAGTTATGTGAATCAGCAGGGGATTTGGCTAGATTTACGCATACTCACACTTTCTTTGTTGCGACCTTTTTCAGCCTAATCGGCTCATAAATAAGCGCATCAGAATAAACACATAAAAAAACGCCATCTCGATGAGATGGCGTTTTAGTTTGCATGGCGCTGGAGATTACGGTTTTGCGTCGTTTGGCTTAAGGCCGGGGCAGAAAAACTAGTTCAGGCCTGAATACGAAATTGCGCTTTGTCTCGACCAGCCATCCATTTTGGTGGTTTGCCACGACCGCTCCAAGTTTCGCCGGTATCGTTATTTCTGTATTTTGGTGCTACGGGTTTACGCAAGGATTTCATGGTGCGTTTGCGCATGCCGAGTCCAAGGTCTTCGGCCGAGATACTAAACTCCCGCATTTTTGACTGGATATCCGCTATCGCATTGGATAGCTCGTTCTTGCGCGCTAGTTCGGCTTCTTTTTGAAGTTTTTCAATCTGGCCTTGAAGTTCCTTATACGTGCTCATGATTTTCTCCATCGAATAATTTCCTTGTTTAAGTACTCGGGGCAGATGCGCCTTTGCCTCGCTGGGGAGTATAAAACAAAGATTATCAAATTAGAATCATTAATTACTTATTTTTTAACATTTCGAAGGGGTCGGTTTTCCCCCTTGGCTTTATCAAGGGCGCTAGCTTGAAATTTTTTCTGCAGGAAATACTCTGTCCGCATTTCGAACAAATTACCGATTATTGATGCTGCTTAATATCTAAAAAAGCTGAACTTGGATTAACTTGCCGGGCATTTTCCGCTGCCGTGATGGTGATTTTTGTTAAATGAGTTTTATTCGGCGCGTAGGCCTTAGTGAAAAATAATGAATTTGTTACAGAAACTGGAAAGGGTGAGTTTATTTAATAGCTGGTCCCGGATTAGACTCGGTGTGTAATTCAAGCATGGCTTGTTCAAACCGGCCATCACATAGCAGGGGAATTACGGCCAGACTTTTTTCCAGTGCTGCGTCGATTAAGGACTGCTCTTCGGCGCGAGGGCGATGTAAAACAAAATCCACCACCGGTTGTTGCAGTCCCAAAGATCTGGGGTGACCTATACCCAGCCTGAGTCGCCAGTAATCTCGGGTACCCAATGCCCTATCAATATCTTTTAATCCGTTGTGCCCGCCCGAGGATCCCCCCTTTTTGAGCTTTGCGGTGCCGGGGTTGAGATCCAGTTCGTCATGAACCACCAAAATCGATTCGGGGGTGATTTTGTAGAAGTTAGCTAATGCAGCGACGGATTGTCCCGAGCGATTCATAAACGTCTGAGGCTGGAGCAGCCAAACATCCTGGTTTGAAATCAAGGTTTTGCAGGCAAAGGCCACAAAGCGCGTTTCGCGACGTAGCTGACCACGAGCGAGCTGGTCGACCAACCAGAAGCCCGCGTTATGGCGAGTTTGTGCGTATTCATTACCAGGATTACCCAAGCCGACAATAAGACGTATAGACATCGAGCGATTCGCGTAGCAGTTTGAGAAAGTTGGATGTAATTATTACCTAAGCGCGGATGATCCAGCGAAATAAGCAGCAATCGAAAAAAAAGCCCGTCGCAAGGACGGGCTTGGCAAAACTAGTACGGCATTATTTCTTGGCTTCTTCCGCTGGTGCTGCTGCAGCGGTGTCGTCACCTTTAGCTCCACGAGGGATAGCTGCCGTTGCGATCGTTGGATTTTCTTTGGCGTGAGTAGCAACCACACCCGGAGGCAATTTAAGATCGGATACGTGCAACGAACCGCCCGCTTGCATGGTTGAGAGATCGACTTCAATAAATTCGGGAAGATCTTTTGGTAGGCAGCTAATATCGAGCTCATTGAGAACGTGGCTGATGACGCCGCCTGACAATTTCACGACCGGTGCAATCTCAGCGTTAGTAAAGTGCAGTGGCACTTTCATGTGAATCTTTTGATTCGCATCAACGCGCTGAAAATCGATGTGTAAAACCAGTGGCTTGAACGCATGCATCTGGAAATCACGCAGCAGAACTTTTTCTGATTTACCTTCAATTTCGATGTCGAGAATGGATGAGTGAAACGCCTCTTTTTTGAGCGCGTGAAACAATGCATTATGATCAAGCGCGATATTCAACGGAGCAGCCGTGCCGCCGTAAACGATACCAGGTGTCTGACCAGCAGTACGCAGGCGGCGGCTCGCTCCGGACCCCTGCTCTTTGCGTGGGAATGCAACAACTTTCATGAGAACTCCTAAATCGGGCTAACGCCCTTAGTTGAAATCCCCCGCGACCAGGGGATCTAAAAAGAGATCCTGCAAATGCAGAGCCTCGAATACTATTTTAATCTTGACTGCTTGCTTCGTCTTCGGCGAATAGGGACATAACTGAATCGCCTTTACTGATTCGACGTATGGTTTCGGCTAACAAAGAAGCACATGACAGTTGCCGTATCTTCGACAGCGCTTTGGCTTCTTTACTTAACGGAATTGTGTCGGTGACGACGAGTTCATCTAAGGGCGATTTAGCAATTCGTTCAATGGCCGAGCCAGATAAAACAGGATGAGTACAGTAGGCGATTACTTTTTTTGCGCCGCGCGACTTGAGTACTTCGGCTGCCTTAGTCAACGTGCCTGCGGTATCGACCATGTCATCCATGATCACGCAGTTACGACCTTCCACTTCGCCAATTACATTCATCACTTCCGATACATTCGCCTTGGGTCGACGTTTGTCGATAATCGCGAGATCGCAATTCAGACGTTTCGCCAAAGCTCTGGCACGTACGACACCGCCCACATCGGGTGAGACCACCAGCAAATCTTCGTAATGCTTGTTCACTAAATCCGTTAACAATATCGGTGAGGCATAAATATTATCGACAGGAATATCAAAGAAGCCTTGAATTTGATCAGCATGCAGATCCATGATCAGCACACGTTCAACGCCTGCTTCTTGCAACATATTTGCGACCACTTTTGCTGAAATCGCAACGCGCGCTGAACGCGGACGTCGATCTTGTCTCGAATAACCAAAGTAGGGCAATACGGCGGTGATGCGTCCAGCAGACGCACGCTTGAGCGCATCAACCATTAGCATCACTTCCATTAAGTGATCATTGGTAGGTGCAGATGTCGACTGCAAAACAAAAACATCCTTGCCGCGGACGTTTTCATTCACCTCTACCATGATTTCACCGTCCGAGAAGCTCGATACAACAGCTTTCCCCAACGGTATGCCAAGCTGAGCAGCAACACCTTCAGCAAGTGCCGGATTTGCATTTCCGGTAAAAACCATCAGGTTCTCGTGAACCATGGATTTCCTGACAACAGAGTGTTAAAAGTTTGAAAAGCCACCAAGTAGGGCGATATACCCACAATGGCGGCTTCTTCAGTGAAGTTACAATTTTTATATCGTCGGATTCTAGGAAATCCTGGAACACAACCAATCAAATGGCAGGGGAACAAGGATTCGAACCTTGGAATGCTGGAATCAAAATCCAGTGCCTTAACCAGCTTGGCGATTCCCCTACACAACCGTTTGTCCGGCGGCGTTCCGCTCAGACGAATTCGATATTTACGACTGCATTTTCAGCGGATGGTCACTTAGCGATCTGACCTTCCATCCACGCCATTGAGCAGGAAGCTGTTTTAGAGCAGCCTCAGCGCCAGACTCAGATTCAAAGCGCGCGAATACGCAGGCGCCCGAGCCGGTCATACGTGCTTCACCATGCTGCGACAGCCACTTTAGGGCGTCTGCTACGGCTGGGAAATCGTTAACCACTACTGCTTGCAAGTCGTTTTTCCCAAAGCCACATGGGCTTTCAGAAAAGTCCGCTATTTTGACGACTTTGGTGTTCCGTGTCAATTCTGCAGCCCCGAACACGCGAGGGGTTGGCACTGCGACGCCAGGGTGAATTACCACATACCAGGCCGAGGGAATCGTCAGTGCCACTAGCTGCTCCCCGATGCCTTCAGCAAACGCATTTTGACCTAGCAGGAAGAACGGAACATCGGCGCCCAGCTGCACTCCCAAATCCATCAACTCGGCACGAGACATGCCAAGTTGCCAAAGATGATTCAAAGCGAGCAAGACCGTTGCCGCATCCGATGAGCCGCCGCCCAGCCCGCCGCCCATGGGTATGCGCTTTTCCAAGCCAATGTCGACGCCGCAAACAGACTGCCCGCGTGAACTGGCGGCGGTTTTGAG
>JBIIQR010000342.1:0-2516 GCA_044341985.1 Burkholderiaceae bacterium | reverse complement strand
CGGCCTCAGAACGTCTGGGTATGGATTTACTGAGAAGAGAATTACTCCGAATCGCGGGCTGGCAGCAAACAGGCGAGTCGATTTATCTTGCGCGTGAACGTCATCTACTCGCACTAAAAAGTGCTCAGTCACATTTGATGGTTGCTAGCGAATTAGCGGCGCAAAACGATCGCGCACTCGATTTGTTTGCCGAAGAACTGCGCCTAGCGCAAGATCGCCTGAGTAGCATTACAGGTGCATTTACCTCAGACGATTTGCTAGGTGTGATTTTCAGTCGCTTTTGCATTGGCAAGTAAGCTCTTCCAATCAAGCAGTACTCTAACCACTTAGATATTTATTGTCACTTGTCAGGCGTTCATAACTGTTCTCTGATTTTTTGATCAGAGAACGTCATAACACGAAAAATTTCTAGCCTGATCCGCTCTGGCACCGCCAACATTGCGTTAGTGGCGTGCCGCGGCGCGCGCCTTTTTAAAATCTGATTTACGAATCAAGCTATGTATGCCCTTGGTTCTGTCTACCACTTGCGAGACATTAAAATCCGTCGCAGCAGATAAATACGCATACGCGATAGCTCTATCCATACCTAACACTTCAGACAGAAAACGCACCGACTCGCGTACAGCGTCTTTCATCGCTTCATTCAAATCAGGATGCAAGCCAATCGCAACCCAATACTCTTTTGTTTCACCGAAAGGCTTCACCAAAGTGCCTGATGATGAAGGAATACGCGTATCGCCTTTTTTTAACAGCGTAAACCGAAACGTCGCACGCATAGAGTGTTCTAAGGCTGTTAATGCGACCTCACCATTACCTTGAGACATATGTGGGTCACCCGCATAAAAGTTCGCGCCGCTTACAAACACCGGCAAATAAACGGTGGTACCCACACCTAAATCTTTTACATCCATGTTGCCGCCGAATACGCCGGGCGGAACGGAATGCACTAATTCATTCGTATCAGCGGCAACACCCATCACGCCCATGAATGGCGCTGTAGGAAAAGTCACCTCTGCACCGCGCTGATTTTTAAGCACGCCTTCCCATTGACCGCGCGCGGTTCTGCGTATCGGAGTAAATACCGAGACGTTATGAAATTTTGAAGGATCATTCGCACTAGCATCGGACTCAGGTTTTGGTCCTTCAGGAAATTCCCCGGGCAACGCACCCTTGCCATGACGATTAGAAATCACACCATACGGTACTCGCGGCGTCACCGCTAATATATCGATCTTCAACACATCGCCGGGCTCGGCTCCTTGTATCGCCACCGGACCGGTCACAATGTGAGGTCCATCTTTAACAAAGTCATGCGACAAATTTGACTGTGTAATCGCAATCGCATCGTTTAACACCATGCGTGAAGGTACACCATGGGAACCAAAATACTGAACTGGATTTCTTCCTTGATCTTCGAGTATGCCCTCATGTGACACGGTATCAAATACCACCGTCGCGCCGGAGGGAACAGTTAATACAGGGGCATCACTCGCGTTCGGTAAGTAACCCCATTTGATAGTGGACAGCGTGGAAGGTACATAAAACACTTTACTGCCCAGGCCTTTCATTACTAATGGCCCTGGCTTATCCGCTAATGGCTGCAAAGGCATTGTGTAAGGGGGTGCCGCAATGGCCGACATGCTCACCGTCAAAAGAGATATGCAAAGAATGTGATGTTTAATTTTCATTGTCTCGTTAAATCCATACGCTAAAACTACATAAAAAAATTTGTCCTACGAGTAGCTCAAACGACAGTGGCTAGCGCCGTTCGAATACGCCGGTTGCGCGATTTTTTCTAACCTCATCCCACGAAAAAATCTGACCGTTCATGGCGACAAACACGCCCGGCGCACACAACTGTGCAGCCGCCATTGCAAAACCCAGATTAAACAACGCATCGGAGTTCGCTATTTCATAAGGAATCATCGCCCCCACTAATACAATGGTTTTATCTAGTTTTGTCGTCCCTAATACTTCAGCGGTATCGCATAAGGTATCGGTGCCATGCACGATAACGATTTTATCTTCTGTCGAATCGCTACACGCTTGTTTTATTTGCTGGCGATGCGATGCTTGCATTTCTAGAGAGTCAAGCGCTAGCAAGGGCTCGAACACCACGCCTTGCGTTAAGCGCGCGCGCGCTAAAACGGCAGGCATCACGCTTTGGCTAAAGACCAGTTGGCCCGTCAGCTCGTCGTAGTGCTTGTCAAACGTACCTCCAGTGGCAATGATGCGCAGTGTCATAACGGTCGGTAGATTTTGCAGGAATAATCAGATAACTGAGATCATATCCTGAAGCCCGAGATTGTTCGTTGAGAAGATACTCCGCCTGTGCTGAGGAATTTTTTACGCCGCAATTCCGCGCGAAGGACAAAATTCGACGAAAAAAAAGAGTGGGCTCGGTGAGTCCACTCCTGAAATGCGGGGCAAGCAAGGCGATGAACGACTTGATTGCCCGCCATCCGAGACAAGATGGACCCCAATGGTATGAGAGCTGACGGGCTCAATCCAATGCT
>JBIIQR010000024.1:0-9293 GCA_044341985.1 Burkholderiaceae bacterium | reverse complement strand
GCAACAGATTAGCGGTGAAAAGCAAGTCAATGCCCTAGGATTTTGTGTCGGCGGCACGCTGTTGGCAAGCGCACTTGCAGCGATGGCTGCACGTGGCAAAAAACCCGTTTCCAGTTTGACGCTGTTAACTACCATGTTGGATTTCACCGATGTAGGTTCTATCGATGTGTATGTCGATGAAGCTCAGGTTGCACAGCGAGAGCAGTCTATAGGCAAGGGCGGTCTAATGCCGGGCCGTGATTTTGCAACGGCGTTTTCTAGTCTTCGATCGAATGATCTGGTCTGGAATTATGTGGAAGCGAATTATCTTAAAGGCGAAGCGCCGCCGGCCTTTGATCTGCTGTATTGGAATTCGGATAGCACCAACTTGCCCGGCCCAATGTTTTGCTATTACTTGCGCAATATGTACCTAGAAAATAATTTGAAGGTTCCAGGCAAGCTGTCTGTTTCGGGTGATCCGATTGATCTTGGCAAGGTACAGGTACCTAGTTTTATTTATGCTTCCCGCGAAGACCATATCGTGCCTTGGCATAGTGCCTACTCAAGCACCAATTTACTCAATTCAGGTAAGCGTAAAAATAATCGGTTTTTATTAGGGGCTTCTGGTCACATTGCCGGCGTGATTAATCCGCCCGCGAAAAAGAAGCGCAGCTACTGGAGCAATGACAAGCTTCCTGAAACCGCTAGCGCCTGGATGGAGGGAGCAACCGAACATCCGGGAAGTTGGTGGGGTGAGTGGGCTGAGTTTCTAGCGAGCCATTCAGGGGAACACATAGCCGCGCCGAAGAAGCTGGGCAACAAAGCGCACCCACCGATTGAACCTGCTCCTGGCCGTTATGTAAAAGCTAAGGCCTGAGTAGATCTAATTTATATAAATGCTGCGGCGCGCACGGACCTGATAGCATTTATGAAATGCATTTGACTCCTGCGCCGCAATAAATGCCCTTTTACCCCTCCCGTGCTTTCCCAAGGTCTTGTTTTGGTGCACTATAGCAAGCGGAGAATCGAACTAAGGTTCGGAATTTGTTCATAATGTCGCTACTTTTTCATTGCGACGCAAAATAACTGGATTAGCCCATGAGTAGCTCAAAAAAGGCAGCGGAACGCCTAATTAAGAAATACCCTAATCGCCGTTTGTATGACACCCAGACGAGTTCCTACATCACCTTAGCCGATGTGAAGCAGTTGGTTTTGGCGAATGAACAATTTGTGGTGGTCGATGCTAAATCGGAAGACGATCTCACGCGCAGTATTTTGTTGCAGATTATTTTGGAAGAAGAAGCGAACGGCCAACCGATGTTCTCTAGTTCATCACTCTCTCAGATCATTCGCTATTACGGTCATTCCATGCAAGGCATGATGGGCTCGTATCTCGAAAAAAATATTCAGGTGTTTATCGACATCCAAAACAAGATGGCCGAAAACTCCCGTGGCGTGATCGATGAAAAGTCGTTTAGTCCAGAAATGTGGACGCAGTTCATGAGTGTTCAAGCGCCGATGATGCAAGGCATGATGAGTAACTACATTGAGCAGAGCAAGAGCTTGTTCATGCAGATGCAAGATCAGATGCAAAGTCAGGCTAAAAATGTCTTTGGCGGTTTCCCTTTCCCCGGCGTGCCTGCCGCTGGTGGTACCGACGCAAAATAAGCACTTTGAATTATGCAGAGCCGGACTGAGATTTTACTCAGCCCGGCTTTTATTTTTTAGCTAGCGCCGAAGAGCAAAGTGACAAACCGGTAACGGTTACAATGCTCGGTCACGTTTCTTTTTATCAGTGATTTTTCTTTTCAGTCCTCATGTCATCTACTCCACCTAAAGTTGGTTTTGTCTCGCTTGGATGTCCCAAGGCGCTGGTCGATTCTGAACAAATTCTGACTCAGCTGCGCGCTGAGGGCTATGAAACGGCCAAATCCTATGACGGTGCTGATCTAGTGATTGTTAATACCTGCGGTTTTATTGATTCTGCGGTGCAGGAATCACTGGATGCGATTGGCGAAGCGCTGAATGAAAATGGCAAGGTCATCGTGACCGGTTGCCTAGGCAGTAAAAAAGATGCCGCGGGGGATGATATTGTGCAAAAAATTCATCCCAAAGTATTAGCCGTGACTGGCCCGCATGCCTTGGGTGAGGTGATGAATGCCGTGCATTTGCATTTACCCAAACCGCACGAACCTTTTCTGGATTTGCTACCGCCACAAGGCGTGAAGCTCACGCCTAAGCATTACGCTTATCTAAAAATTTCTGAAGGCTGCAATCATCGCTGCAGCTTTTGCATTATTCCCTCTATGCGTGGCGATCTGGTGTCGCGACCGATTGCTGATGTCATGCTCGAAGCAGAAAATTTATTTAAATCCGGCGTTAAAGAATTACTGGTCATTTCGCAAGATACCAGTGCCTACGGTGTAGATATCAAGTTTCGCACCGGTTTTTGGGATGGTAAGCCCGTACGAACTCACATGACCGAGCTTGTTGCGTCATTAGGCGAGCTGGCAAAAAACTATGATGCCTGGGTCCGGCTGCATTACGTGTATCCCTATCCGCATGTCGATGACGTCATTGCGCTGATGAATGGTGGTCATGTGTTGCCTTATCTGGATGTGCCGCTTCAGCATTCGCATCCCGATGTGTTGAAACGAATGAAGCGTCCAGCGAATGGTGAGAAAAATATTGAGCGTATTCAAGCGTGGCGCAAAGTCTGCCCCGACATAACCATACGTTCTACCTTTATCGCGGGTTTTCCGGGTGAGACTGAAGAAGAATTTCAGCATCTGCTCGATTTTCTGCAAGAAGCGCAAATCGATAGGCTGGGATGTTTTGCTTACTCGCCTGTTGAAGGCGCGGTAGCGAATTCGCTTGCCGAAGCCATACCTGACGCCGTGCGAGAAGAACGCCGCGGTCGTGTGATGCAGTTACAAGAAAAAATTTCGCGTGAACGTCTGCAAGCTAAAGTGGGTAAAACTCAGCGAGTATTAATCGATTCGGTCGATCGTAATGGTGCGGTTGCACGATCATCTGCTGATGCTCCTGAGATCGACGGCGTGGTGTATGTGAAGCTACCTTACGATCCCTCGCGCCAACTCAAGGTAGGTGAGTTCGTCGATGTGACAGTGACCGCCGCCGATGCACACGATTTGTGGGCTAGCGTTGATTGAGGCTATTGTTTTTCTGTGAGCACCATGGATAAAAAACATTTGCAGACGCTGCTAACCACCACGGACTATCGTCCACCGGAAGGCTTTAGCGCTTTTCCAACGGCCATTCATCACGCCTCCACCGTTATTTTCAAGGATGTTGCCGCGCTGCGTGCGCGCAACTGGCAAGATAAAAATGCCTATACCTATGGGCTACATGGCACGCCCACTACATTCACATTAGAAGCGCGACTCGCCGAGATTGAAGGCGGTTCGCACTGCTTGCTTGCGCCCAGTGGTTTAGCAGCGATTGCGATTATTGATCTCGCATTGCTCAGTACGGGCGATGAGGTGCTGCTGCCAGAAAATGTCTACAACCCGAATCGTGAACTAGGTAATTGGCTAAGCGAATCGTTTGGCATCACTGCGCGTTATTACGATCCTATGATGGGTGAAGGTATTGCCGAGCTGATTCAATCCAACACACGTTTGATTTGGACTGAAGCGCCGGGATCAGTTTCCATGGAAGTGCCCGACATACCGGCGATTTGTCGCGTCGCTAAAGAAAAAAACGTCTTGGTGGCACTCGACAACACCTGGGCAGCGGGTTTAGCGTTTCGTCCCTTTGATCATGGTGTGGATATTGTGATGCAGGCTCTAACGAAATATCACTCAGGTGGATCAGATGTGTTGATGGGTGCAGTTATTACGCGTTCTAAAGACCTGCATCACCAAATAGAGCGAGCGCACATGCGCTTGGGTATGGGGGTATCGCCAGACGATACATTCTTGGTTTTGCGGGGCCTACCCACTATGAAACTACGATTCGAAGCGCATGATCGCAGCGCGCGCGAGATCGCTACATGGTTGAAGTCGCGCTCAGAGATTACTCATATCTTGCATCCTGCCTTCGAGGATTGCCCCGGGCATGCAACGTGGAAGCGAGATTTTACGGGTGCCGGAGGATTATTTTCTGTGCTGTTTGATCCGCGTTTTACGGAAGCACAAACCGATCGTTTTATCGATAACCTGAAATTATTCAAGATCGGTTATAGCTGGGGTGGTGCCAACAGTCTGGCAGTGCCGTATCGAATGGCAGCTATGCGCAAGCAATGGTCGCAGCAAGGTCAACTGGTACGGTTGAATATAGGCTTGGAAGATACGCGCGATTTAATCGCTGATGTAGAGCAGGCGCTCGCTACGTTGGCATAGCTTGATTATCTGATAGATCGATAAAACCTCGAATCAATCGATACGCTTTCCATAACCAAGCCACACCCCAAATGAGCATCGCAAGTGGAATGCCGATGATTGATAGGGCTACCAAGCCGCCTATGCCCACCCACACCAGATACCACCAAAACGAGCGTATTTGCCAAGCATGATGGCTATACAAAAAGCTGTCTTCGGTTCGACCGCGTTTAACGTAATTGATGATTAAGGGAATAAACGAAAGCAAGCCGAGAGAGAAAAATACGGATGCCGCATGCCCGACATACAGCCACCAAAGCAGATTTTTCTGGGCTTCAGTATCAACGTCGTAATAGATTTGATGATCCATAAAAAACAATCAGCCTAGTCGTAATGCGGCAGTATCAACGGAAAAGATTCAGTACACCATCTAAGCCAGAAAAATTCAGTGCCACATCCGCTTGCTGTTGCACTATGGGTTTTGCGCGATAAGCTACGGATAAGCCAGCCACTGACATCATTTCCAGATCATTTGCGCCATCGCCAATTACCATGGCATGGCTTGTCGGTACGTTCAATGCAGCACATTCATGTTCAACGGTTTGTCGTTTAATGGTGGCATCAATAATATCGCCGATCACTTTGCCAGTAAGTTTGCCGTCCACGATATCGAGCTCATTTGCACGCGTGACATCGATAGCAAGTTCTTTTTGCAGTCGATCAGTGAAATACGTAAATCCGCCTGAGACTAACACGGTGCGTATGCCCGCAGCTTTCACGGCATTGAGTAATTCACGTGCGCCGGGAGATAAGCGCAGTCGTTGATCAAATACCTGATGCAGTGCGGATGCATCAAGCCCTTTTAATAAAGCGACACGGCGCGTTAAGCTGGCACGAAAATCTAGCTCGCCACGCATGGCCGATTCGGTGATCTCAGCCACTTCTGATTTTAATCCGTGCAGATCAGCGATTTCATCGATGCATTCGATGGTGATTAAGGTCGAATCCATATCCATCACCAGCACACGAAAATCATCAAGGCTATAGTCTTTACTGATAAAGCTATGATCGATGTGCTCTTCTATGCAGCTATTTTCTACAGCCTCGCGAATGGATGGCGTATCAACGACGCCATCACAGCGAAAGGCAGAACCTGCGATGGCAGTAATGTGTGTGGCGTGAGCGAGGGCAGCGATTCGCTCTATGGTGTAACTAGTTGCTCCAGGACCTTGCAGTATCAGTTTCATTGACTATGCATAAAGTAAAGTTAATCAGGACACCAACGCGCGTATCGTGGACTTGAGTTGCGTAACACGCGAATTCAAATCCGGCATAGCGACGGTGATTTTCAATTTATCTTGTCCGGATAATTTTATATTTTTGCTTTTTTGTACTAGATCAATGATGCGAATCGGATCAATCGGTGGTTTGGGTTCGAATTGCAGCGTTGCTGACTCAGCATGCGCATCGATTTTGATGATACCGACTGTTTTTGCGGATATGCGTAATCGATGTGTCTCGACTAAGGCTTTGACGGCATCAGGCAATTTTCCAAAGCGATCGATCATCTCTTCCTGCATATCGTCAATCGCGTCGAGCGACTGACTGTTGGCGAGTCTCTTGTAGATAGAGAGTCGTTCATGCACATCACCACAGAAATCACTAGGTAATAAGGCGGGTACATGCAAATTGATTTCGGTGGTTGTTGATAGCGGTGCGGCCAGATCGGGCTCTTTACCGTTTTTCAGGGATCGGACTGCAGCCATTAACATATCGGAGTAAAGCTGGAACCCGATTTCAGTCATTTCGCCGGATTGATTTTCACCCAGCACTTCACCTGCACCACGAATTTCTAAGTCATGCATGGCGAGATAAAAGCCACTGCCTAGTTCTTCCATTTGCTGAATCGCTTCCAGACGGCGATCGGCTTGTTTCGTCAGCGAGTGAACATCATGAACCAACAAGTAAGCATACGCTTGGTGATGCGAGCGACCGACTCGTCCACGTAATTGATGTAGCTGAGCCAAGCCAAAACGATCTGCACGATGCATCACGATGGTGTTAGCGGTGGGTACATCAATACCGGTTTCGATGATGGTGGTACACAGCAAAATATTGAAACGCTGCGATACGAAATCACGCATGACTTTTTCCAGATCGCGCTCATGCATCTGGCCGTGCGCAATCGCGATACGCGCTTCGGGAATTAATTCTTCTAAGCGTACTTTTCGGTTTTGTATCGTTTCGACTTCATTGTGCAGAAAATAGACTTGGCCACCACGTTTGAGTTCGCGTAAACACGCTTCGCGTATAACCGAATCAGATTCACTGCGTACAAAGGTCTTAATCGCTAAGCGTTTTTGAGGTGCAGTGGCGATGATAGAAAAGTCGCGTAATCCTTCAAGCGCCATACCGAGTGTTCTAGGTATCGGTGTGGCGGTGAGTGTCAGTACATCCACTTCAGCGCGCAGGGCTTTCAAGGTTTCTTTTTGGCGTACACCGAAACGGTGCTCTTCATCGATGATGACTAAGCCTAGACGTTGAAATTTCACATCGGATGACAACAGCTTGTGCGTTCCGATGACGATATCTATCGTACCTTCCGCCATACCTTTGAGCGCTAACGTGACTTCTTTACCGGTGCGAAAGCGCGATAGCTCAGCGATTTTTACGGGCCAGTCTGCAAAGCGATCAGCAAATGTTTGCGCATGTTGCTCTGCCAGCAGGGTAGTGGGCGCTAGGATCGCGACTTGTTTACCACCCATCACCGCGACAAAGGCAGCGCGAAGTGCAACTTCAGTTTTGCCGAAACCTACATCGCCGCATATCAAACGATCCATGGGTTTGCCGGAGGTCATATCTTGAATCACGCAGTTGATCGCCGCGGCTTGATCGGGCGTTTCTTCAAACCCGAAGCTCTCAGAAAAGGCCTCGTAATCATGCGCCGAGTATTGAAAGGCATGACCTTGGCGCAGTGCGCGTCGTGCATATAAATTTAAAAGCTCTGCGGCGGTATCGCGAATTTGTTCGGCGGCTTTGCGCTTGGCTTTATCCCATTGCCCTGAGCCTAGGGCATGAAGTGGTGCATCTTCGGGCGCCGCTCCGGAGTAACGTGAAATGACATGCAGTTGTGATACGGGCACATACAACTTAGTTTCTTTGGCGTATTCGAGATGCAAAAACTCCGTTTCACCTTCACCTAAATCCATGCTAATCAAGCCATGGTAGCGACCAATACCGTGATTAATATGAACCACCGGATCGCCGATTTTAAGTTCGGATAAATCCCGAACCATGGAATCAACTTGCGTGACAGCTTCTTGTTTTTTGCGTCCTGCTCGGCGACCACTGCCGGCGTAAAGTTCTGTCTCTGTGATGAAGGCGATGTTACCGAGTGCGTCAGAGAGTAAGCAACCTGAATGCAGTGGCGATACGCATAACATTAATTTTTCGTGATGATTTACAAAATCATCCAGGCTTTCACACACCGCTAACGGCAATTGATATTCGTTGAAATACTCGCGCAGCGTTTCGCGCCGTCCGCTCGATTCTGCGCAAATCATAATTCGCGCAGGTGATTGCAGTACAAAGGAACGTAAGTTGGCGAGGGGGTCATCCTGCCGGCGGTTAACGGCGATATCCGGTACCGGCGCTGAAAGATCTGAAGCAGAAGGTGAGTGCGTCATGACCCAACGACCAAAGGGCTTTAGCAGTGTGAAAAAATCTTCATCACTAAGAAAAATTTCTTCGGGTGATAGCAGCGGGCGTTCGCGATCAGACTTTAAAAAATTGTAGCGCGAGCGGGTATCTGCCCAGAATCGCTTGATCGACGCATCAATATCACCGCACAGTGCAAAACTAGCGTCCTCGGGTAAATAATCAAATAACGTCGCTGTTTGTTCAAAAAACAGTGGCAAGTAGTATTCGATACCTGCAGAAGCTATGCCATTGCCAATGTCGCGGTAAATGGTGGTGCGAGTGGGATCGCCTTCAAATACTTCGCGCCAGCGACTACGAAACGTGCTGCGCGCATTTTCATCCATGGGGAATTCACGCCCCGGAAGCAGTCGCACTTCTTTAACGGGATACAGCGATCGCTGCGTATCTACATCAAAGGTGCGTATGGTCTCGATGCTGTCGCCAAATAAATCGAGTCGATAGGGTAGTACTGATCCCATCGGGAACAAATCAATTAAACCACCGCGAACGGAGTACTCACCCGGCGACATGACTTGCGCAACATGCGAATAGCCGGCTAAGGTGAGTTGTGATTTAAGGCGACTTTCATCCAGACGCTCACCTTGCTTAAAAAAGAAGGTGTAAGAAGCCAGAAACGAGGGTGGACCCATGCGCACTAAGGCCGTGGTGGCGGGCACAATCAGCACATCACACTGCTTGTTTTGGATTTCGTGCAGCGTGGCGAGTCGTTCTGAGACTAGATCCTGATGCGGAGAGAAGGCGTCGTAGGGCAGCGTTTCCCAGTCCGGTAGCATGTGGCATCGAAGCGCTTGCTCGCCGGATTGGCCAAACCAGTGTATTTCCGTAAGCAGTCGCTGGGCATCTGGCGGATCAGCCACCACAATGGTCAGCATCCGGCCTTCAGATTTGAGCGCGTGTGCGGCCTGCGCGAGTACATATGCCTCGCCCGCGCCATGCAGGGCGGGAAGTACAAATCGGTTGCCAGGCTTCGGTAGCGGGGTGGTTGAGTTCAGGGGCATGGTTTGCAAAGACGCTACTGTCTTCGCGAGTGAGGGTTCATGGAACCGGATACGAGGCTTGATTGACAGTAAATGACACTAAAAAATCGTAGTACGATTATAAATTAGTTCTTGATTCTTAGAGATGCGATCAAAATACGGTGTCTTAGTTCTTCGTGGCTAAAACAACGCGTTCCCGGAAAGCGACTTTCCGTTCACCGCAGGATTTTTCCTCGTTACGTTTGATGAATGTGCCGCGATTTATTGCATTAAT
>JBIIQR010000023.1:0-9297 GCA_044341985.1 Burkholderiaceae bacterium | reverse complement strand
AGGGCACGGGTGGCGCAGATGGCTCTACAGACTTAGTTTCTATCGCTTCAGTCCCAGCTTTGCTAGTCGCGGCAGCGGGCGGCTGCACCGACGCGGCGGGCGAATGAGTTTCAGGGGCTGGATGCTGAGCTAATGGATCGTGGGCGAGCACAGGCTCGGACTCCGAACTCGTGGCGGGAGCCGGCGTTGACACCGAGTTCTCAGGTGCAGACGACGATGGGGGGGATGGTGGTAACTCGCTCATGGTCGCGATTGTATCGCGGCGATCAGTGCTTCGTCGCCTGATGCGGTGAGAATCACGCGCTCAAAACCCATGTTTTTTGCAGTCTCTGCGATTCGAACGTGCGGAACGATCAATGTCGCTCGCTGAATTTGCTCCCAACCAGCAGTTCCAGCCACCTGCTCCACATCGTCCTTGAGGTTACGCAAGGCTTCAGAGCTGGTGATGATCCAGTCACAGCCGACCTCCAACAGCTGAGTGAGCTCCAGTCGACGCTGCGCATCCAAAGGAGGCGAGCCGCGACTATAGGCCGCCACCTGATCCACGGTAATTCCAGCTTCACGTAAGCGGTCGGCCAGCAATTCACGGCCGGTTTCGGCACGAATAATCAGCGCTTTCTTGCCCGCCAGCGCCGGTAAATCTAGTACTTCAAGCAAGGTTTCAGAATCGGTACGCTGAGTATCAACTGGGCTTAGCACCGTGGCAGTCTCATCGGTGACTCCATGCTTAGCCAATGCTTGTCGGCTACCTTCTCCCACCACCGCAGCTGCGACTCCCTGCGGCCACTTGGGCAAAAAAGTAAACGCCGCATCGACTGCATTCGGACTTACAAAGGCCACCATGGCATAGTCGGTCAGGCTGTCAAGACAGGATTTCAGCTGGGTAGGATCGGATAGTGGCTGTATATCCAATAACGGGAAAACACAGACATCATTCCCCAGCGCTATCAGTCGCAGGGCGAGAGATTCCGCCTGCGACTGGGGACGGGTAATAACGATCAGGTTCTTATTCAACCTTGCAAGCAGCAAGAATGGCGCTAGCATCCTGCGCCTCTAGGGCACGCGCAATTTCATGGCCCAAGGCCTCGGGTGTTGCCGCATCACCGTTCACCTCGGCACGTGCAATGCGCTTGCCATCCGGCGTAGCAACCATGGCGCGCAAGCGCATGGCGTTGTGTTCAACGGTCGCAAATGCCGCCAAAGGAATCTGGCAACTACCACCAAAGCTTTTGGAAAGTGTGCGTTCAGCGCGAACAGCACGTTCGGTATCGGTATGGTTTAGCGGCGCGAGTAATTCCAGTAAGTCTTTACGGCCCGAAGGAATCTCGATGGCCATAGCACCCTGCCCTGGTGCAGGCAGACTATGCTCAGGCTCAATGAAGGAACGGATACGATCGGCCATACCCAGACGCTTTAGCCCCGCTGCGGCAAGAATAATGGCGGCGTACTCGCCACGATCCAACTTACTCAGGCGCGTATCCAGATTACCGCGTAACGGCTGTATGTTGAGCAAAGGGAAACGCGCAGCAATCAAGGCCTGACGGCGCAAGCTGCTGGTGCCGACTACGGCACCCGCCGGCAGGTCTTCCAAGCTGCTAAAGGTGTTCGAGACAAAGGCGTCGCGCGGGTCTTCGCGCTCCAGAACCGCCGCCAGTTCAAAGCCTTCCGGCAGCTCCATCGGCACATCTTTGAGCGAATGAACGGCCAAATCAGCTTCGCCATTTTGCATAGCGACTTCGAGTTCTTTGACGAATAAGCCCTTGCCGCCGACCTTGGACAAGGTGCGGTCAAGGATTTGATCGCCACGCGTTGTCATTCCAAGAATCGTGACCGTACTGTGCGGATATAATTCACGTAAGCGTGCCTGAACAGTTTCGGCTTGCCACATGGCGAGCCTGCTCTCACGTGAGGCAATCACCAGTTTTCCGGAAAACGATGCGTTCAATGCGGCCTCTCTGGTTCGTGGCCGATACGGATAATCGTCGACCCGGTTAGTAATTGGTAATGCTGAAAAAGTCGGCGGATTTTATCATGCGCCCCTTGTATCGCCTGGCCAAAAGCCAAGTCGAGGATCACTCAAGCTGAAAGCATACTCTTGCCATGGCCACCACTAAGACAACAACGGCTCGTTCGTCCAAGACTGTGGACAAAGACGCCCCCCTCAAAGAAGACATACGATTATTAGGCCGTCTGTTAGGTGACGTGATTCGTCATCAAGAAGGTGATGCGGTGTATCAGATCGTTGAAACGATACGGCAAACCGCTGTTCGCTTTCGGCGCGAATCCGACCCCGAGGCGGGTGCCGACCTCGACCGAATGCTAAAAAAACTGACACGCGACCAGACTAATTCAGTGGTGCGTGCTTTTTCGTATTTTTCTCACTTGGCCAACATCGCTGAAGACCAACATCACAATCGTCGTCGTCGCACCCACCTGCTGGCTGGCTCGGCGGCTCAAGCAGGCAGCATGGCGGCTACGCTCTCTAAGCTGGATGCCTCAGGCGTCTCCGGCAAAGCCGTACAAGGATTTTTTACCGATGCACTGATTTCTCCGGTGTTAACTGCGCATCCAACCGAAGTGCAGCGCAAGAGTATTTTGGATGCCGGTCGCGAGATTGCGCGTTTACTGGCTGCGCGTGATTTGCCCATGCCACCCGCAGAAAAAAATCGCAATACACAACTCTTACACGCTGAAATTGCCAAGCTATGGCAAACCCGCATGCTGCGTTATTCAAAGCTAACGGTCGATGATGAAATTGAAAATGCACTCTCGTTTTATCGCATCACCTTTTTGCGTGAATTACCTGCATTAATGGAAGACATAGAAACTGAGTTCGCCGAACAATACCCACACACTCGCAGCGTCTCACTACCGCCATTTGTGCAAATGGGTAGTTGGATCGGTGGCGATCGCGATGGCAATCCGAATGTGAATTCAGACACCATGATTCGCGCTATGTCGCGACAATCAACCACCATATTAGATTTTTATTTAGATGAAGTTCACGCGCTAGGCGCGGAGCTATCTATTTCAACCTTATTAGTATCGGTCAGCACAGAACTTCAAATGATGGCCGATAACTCACCGGATCATTCGCCTCATCGTACTGATGAGCCGTATCGACGCGCACTGATCACCATCTACGCACGACTGGCTGCTACCGCGCGAAAACTCGGTGTGATCAATATTTTGCGCCAAGAAGTCGGCGCTATGGAGCCGTATCACGACATTAATGAATTTGTCGCTGATCTGGATGTGATTGGTAATTCACTGCGTGCGAATCATGGCTTACCACTCACGCGTCCACGGTTAAATACCTTGCGACGTGCAGCCACTATTTTTGGCTTCCATCTAGCCACACTGGATATGCGCCAGAGCTCAGATATTCATGAGCGCGTCATCAGCGAATTATTTAAAAAATCCGATGTTTGCCATGACTACGCCGCACTCACTGAAGAGCAAAAGCTCTCACTATTGCAATCCGAACTATCTCAACCGCGCTTGCTGTACTCACCTTACGTAAACTATTCAGATGAAACAGTAAGTGAACTAGGTGTCATTTCAATGGCGCGTAAAGTTCGGGAACAATTTGGTTCGCGTGCCATTCAAAACTACATTATTTCGCACACCGAAACTGTCTCCGATCTACTTGAAGTATTACTGCTACAAAAAGAAACAGGGCTGATGCGAGTAGGCTCGGCGAAAACGAAATCTGTTTCCGAATTGATGGTGATTCCTCTTTTTGAAACCATCCCCGATCTTCGCAACGCCGCCGACATCATGAATGGATGGCTGTCTATTCCTGCTGTACGCGAACTAGTACACCAACAGGGTGAGTTGCAGGAAGTCATGCTCGGGTATTCAGATTCCAATAAGGATGGTGGCTTTCTCACTTCTAACTGGGAACTCTATAAAGCCGAAGTCGGGTTGGTTCACGTCTTTCAAAAACACAATGTGAAATTACGACTATTTCATGGCCGCGGTGGCACGGTAGGTCGCGGTGGCGGCCCCAGCCATGAAGCCATACTTGCACAACCAGCGGGTACGGTAAATGGCCAGTTCCGACTGACGGAACAAGGTGAAATCATCGCGTCAAAATTTTCTAATCCTGAAATTGGCCGTCGAAATCTCGAACTGGTGGTCGCTGCGGTCATGGAAGCCAGCCTCACGCCAGTAAAAGCAGAAGGCAAACATGCAAAACAATTAGCCAGCTTCGAAGATACGATGGGAATTCTGTCGGATAACGCCTACAAAGCGTATCGCCATCTGGTCTATGAAACACCGGGTTTTACTGATTATTTTTTCTCAGCCACCCCAATTGCAGAAATCGCCGAACTCAATATCGGTTCGCGCCCTGCTTCGCGCAAATCAACTCGTCGTATCGAAGATCTGCGTGCTATTCCCTGGGGCTTTTCGTGGGGTCAATGTCGCTTGCTGCTACCCGGTTGGTATGGATTCGGCAGTGCAGTTCAAAGCTGGCTCTCCGATGAAAGTACGGGACCGAAAACAAAAAAAATAACCTTGCTACGCGCCATGTTTAAAGAATGGCCGTTTTTTTCGACCTTGCTATCGAATATGGATATGGTGCTTTCAAAAACTGATCTGGCTGTCGCTTCACGTTATGCGAGCTTGGTGAAGGATAAAAAACTTCGCAACAGCATTTTCAAACGCATCTCGCAAGAGCATGAACTTGCTTGCGAATGCTTGGCGTTGATTACTGGCTCCAAAGAGCGTCTGGCGAATAACCCAACACTGGCTCGCTCGATTAAAAATCGCTTTGCTTATCTGGATCCGCTGAATCACCTTCAAGTCGAATTAATCAAACGCCACCGAAGCTGGAATGAACAAGGCCGCGAATCAGATAGTCGCGTTCATCGCGGCATTCACCTCTCAATCAACGGCGTAGCCGCAGGTTTGAGAAATACCGGCTAAGCTGAAATCAGGATGATTCTACGAACGCGATCGCTCTACTGAGAACGGAAGAATCAACGCCATACTTTATAATCGCAGCCACTTAACGTTCTTGAGACCCTCATGTCAGATCAATTTTCCAAAAAAGACGAAGCCTGGTCGGCACGCTTTTCCGAGCCCGTGTCCGATTTAGTCAAGCGCTATACCGCTTCCGTGTTTTTTGATTACCGACTGGCCAAGGTCGACATTCAAGGATCACTCGCCCACGCAGAAATGCTGGCGCATCAAAAAATCATCAGCCAACAAGATTATGCTGAGATTGTGCGTGGCATGACGCAAATCCAAGCCGACATTTCAGCAGGTAAATTTGAATGGCTACTTGATCTGGAAGATGTACACCTGAATATTGAAAAGCGTCTGACTGAACTGGTTGGTGATGCCGGCAAACGACTGCACACGGGCCGTTCTAGAAACGATCAAGTCGCCACCGACATTCGACTCTACCTGCGCTCTGCTATTGATGATATTCACGGTTTGTTGAAAGACCTGCAGATCGCGCTTTTACAACTCGCTGAGCAACACGCGGGCACGATCATGCCGGGCTTCACCCATATGCAAGTCGCACAACCAGTGACCTTTGGTCATCACATGTTGGCGTATGTAGAAATGTTTAGTCGCGATGCTGAACGCATGATGGATTGCCGCAAACGCGTCAATCGACTGCCTCTGGGTGCCGCTGCGCTCGCCGGCACCACGTTCCCGATTGATAGAATGCGCGTTGCCAAAACCTTGGGTTTTGATGACATTTGCCACAACTCGCTGGATGCTGTTTCGGATCGCGATTTTGCGATTGAATTTTGCGCAGCGTCGGCACTGGTGATGACGCATATTTCACGGCTGTCAGAAGAGTTAGTGATATGGATGAGTCCGCGCGTAGGTTTCATCGATATCGCTGATCGATTCTGTACGGGCTCGTCGATCATGCCGCAGAAAAAAAATCCCGATGTTCCCGAACTCGCTCGTGGAAAAACTGGCCGCGTGAATGGACACTTGGTAGCCTTACTGACGCTAATGAAAGCTCAGCCACTGGCCTACAACAAAGATAATCAAGAAGATAAAGAACCTTTATTTGATACGGTCGACACCGTCATCGATACCTTACGAATTTTCGCCGACATGGCGTCCGGCATTAGCGTCAAACCTGACGCCATGCGTGCCGCTGCATTACAAGGCTATGCAACCGCTACCGATCTTGCGGATTACTTAGTAAAAAAAGGCCTGCCGTTTAGGGATGCCCATGAAGCGGTCGCCAAGGCCGTTAGGGCCTGCGAGCAACGCTCATGTGATCTGGTCGATCTCTCACTCGCTGAACTGCGCGAATTCTCCCCACTCATTGAAGACGATATTTTTATCGTATTGACTCTGGAAGGCTCGGTCGCAGCACGCAACCACCCGGGCGGAACGGCACCAGCTCAGGTAGTTGAGGCAATAAAGCGGGCTCGCAGTCGACTAAAATAATTTTCTTTCGCCATACCGATACAACTATCGAGGTATTTTATTTTTCAGAACCGTCTCGGGGCATTGTTGTGATAAAACGTCTCCGAGATTAAAAAAAACGAGAACGGTAAAGTTAATTAGCCGCTGTTGCATAGCAGCATTTGTATATCTGCTCAAAAGCGGCTAAATTTTGTTCACGCTTGTTTCAGCCCCGCCTGTCAGTAGTCCATAAGGCGTGCTTGCAGCGACGAACCCGTCTGAAAAAAAGAAAAAGGGAGACTCTGGTTAACTTTTGGTAAGGCGTGCGCCAATTCTGGCCACGCCATTCCAGATCCGACGATCTCTGACTTGAATCTCCGCTCGCGAGGTCCAGCTCAGTGATTTTCTTCTATCAGCGCCTTCCTACGCCCCATGAATCTTTCGCGAAAGAAAACTGACCATGTCATCTTTATTGTCCTTCTCCCGATTCATTGACGCAGTCAATGAAAAAATCGGACTGGCAATCAGCTGGGCATTGCTGCTTGCCGTGCTGATTTGTAGCGGCAATGCGCTCGTCCGCTATATCTTTAATACCAGTTCCAACTCATGGCTAGAAATTCAGTGGTACTTGTTTGGTGCCATTTTTCTTTTGGCTTCAGCGTACACACTCAAACGCAACGAGCACGTACGTATCGATGTGGTGGTTGGTCGATTTTCCAAGCGTACGCAAGTGTGGATTGATGTGTTTGGTTTCACTTTCTTTTTGTTACCCGCCACACTGCTGATTCTTTATTTTTCTATTCCCTTTGCGTTCGAGTCGATTCGTAATCAGGAAGTATCAAGTAACGCAGGTGGTTTAATTATCTGGCCGGCCAAAACCCTTATCCCTATCGGTTTTTTCTTACTGACTCTACAGGGCATATCTGAACTGATAAAGCGTATTGGTTTTTTGATGGGATTGGTCGACGCTAGAGAATTTGAAAAACAAGTGGCCACCCCCAAAGAAGAGATCGAGGCAATCAAAGCCGCGAACAAACTTAACTGATCGAATCGAGGCCCATAAATGATTGAATTTCTGATTGCGAACATGGCCCCGATCATGTTCGGTACCCTCATCGTGTTCCTGCTGTCGGGTTTCCCGGTAGCTTTTTCTTTAGCGGCAAATGGCTTGCTATTTGGCTTGATTGGTATCGAAGTCGGCCTGCTTAAACCCGAACTACTGCAAGCGCTACCGAATCGTCTGTTTGGCATCATGGCCAATGACACCTTGTTAGCGATTCCTTTTTTCACCTTCATGGGCTTGATTCTTGAGCGCTCAGGGATGGCAGAAGATTTGCTCGACACCATAGGCCAGTTGTTTGGTCCGCTGCGTGGCGGTATTGCTTACGCGGTGATTTTTGTGGGTGCCTTGTTGGCAGCCACCACCGGTGTTGTGGCTGCATCCGTTATATCCATGGGCCTGATTTCGTTACCGGTAATGCTGCGCTACGGCTACGATAAGAAGATCGCCTCAGGTGTTATCGCTGCATCCGGTACGCTGGCGCAAATTATTCCGCCCTCACTAGTGCTGATCGTTATGGCCGATCAGTTGGGTCGTTCGGTCGGTGACATGTATCAAGCAGCGTTTATTCCTGGTGTGACGCTCGCGCTTTTTTACACCTTGTTTATCCTCGGCGTATCCATTATTAAGCCGACTGCGCTACCTGCACTACCACCCGAAGCACGTAACTTGAAAGAAGACGATGGTTCCAGCGGCGTCTCTTCCTTGCTAGTGCTGTTGGCTATAGGTTTCGCTGCCTCATGGATATTTGGCAAATTCCATCTAGCCGTTAATACCAAGCTCGCCGGTGATGAAATCGTTGTTTACAGTGGAACCGTTGGTGTCGTTCTGGTTTACGCCATTGCACTGGCTAACAAAAAACTTAGCCTTGGCTATTTTTCACGTATGGCCGAGAAAGTTATTCTGGTTCTGGTTCCACCTCTCGCATTGATCTTCTTAGTGCTAGGCACAATCTTTGTCGGTATCGCCACGCCCACAGAAGGTGGTGGCATGGGCGCGCTAGGCGCCATGATTCTGGCGTTCATGAACCGTCGACTGTCAGGCGACTTGCTGAAACAGGCCATGAATTCAACCTCACGGCTTGCCTGCTTTGTCATGTTTATTCTGATTGGTTCCAGCGTGTTTTCACTAGTGTTCCGAGGCGTCAACGGCGATCTGTGGGTTGAGCATTTGCTGACATCGCTGCCTGGCGGTAATGCGGGCTTCCTCATCGTTGTGAACATTCTTTTCTTTTTCCTGGCTTTTTTCCTCGATTTCTTTGAGTTGGCCTTCATTCTCGTCCCGCTGGTTGCGCCCGTTGCAGACAAACTGGGGATCGACTTGATTTGGTTTGGTGTGCTCCTATCAGTGAATATGCAAACGTCGTTCATGCATCCGCCGTTTGGTTTCGCATTATTTTTCTTGCGCTCGGTGGCACCCAAAGAAGTCAAAACTAGCGATATTTACTGGGGTGCAGTTCCCTTCGTTTTAATTCAACTACTTATGGTGGCGCTCATCATTAGCTTCCCCCAACTGATTTCCGTCGATAGCAAAACAGACATGAAAGAACAAATTGAATTGAATGTTGAAATGCCTGGCGCTAATGTAGATTCAGAGGCACCCAAGCTGGAATTCAATCTTGATGGCGATAAAGAGGGAAGTAATGATCTCAAACTGAATATGGGTGAGCCAGATAAGAAGTAGACTAGTTTTCCCAATCAAGCCAGATCCCAAAAGGATCTGGCTTTTTTATGTCAACAGTACATACGAAAAAAAACCGCTGCGTAGGCAGCGGTTAAACATACGACTGAAGGTAATCTGTCAGCGAGAAAAATTTCAGTCGTCCAGTATCAGCGATTACGACTCACCAA
>JBIIQR010000022.1:0-9303 GCA_044341985.1 Burkholderiaceae bacterium | reverse complement strand
CCTTGAGCAAGCACTTTGAGTGCTGCATCGTGTCCATCGGTAAAGCGTTTGCCGGGTGCGGTTACTGCAATGGCGGCGGCTTGCGCATGTAAAACAAGTTCATACAATGCTTTTTGTGGGCCACTAAATTTTCCGTTTACAGGAAAAGTACGGGTGATATCCGATGCGTAGCTATCTAGCTCGCAGCCCGCATCGATGAGTACTAAATCACCCTCACGTAATTCGGCATCACCTGCACGGTAATGTAAAACGCAGGCATTTGCACCGGTCGCAACGATAGAGCCGTAAGCGGGAAACTGAGAGCCATGACTACGAAATTCATGCAGTAATTCGGCTTCAAGATGATATTCGCGCAAGCCAGCTTTAGATGTTCGCATCGCTCGCGCATGAGCCTGCGAGCTGATATCAGCAGCGCGCTGCATGATGGCTATTTCATGCTCGTCTTTGATCAGGCGCATATCATTTAGCAGCACTCGGATATCGACCGCTTTACTCGGCGGAGTGATACCAGCTCGCGCTTGTGCGCGCACAGAATTCAGCCATGCTTGTATTTGTGCATCGATCTTCTGGCTGCTGCCTAGCGCATAAAACAAGGCATTCACATTCGCCATTAATTTCGGTAATTCAGTATCAATGGTGTCGATGGCATGACCGGCATCAAAACCAAACTTTTCTTTCGCTACTGCCGGGCCGTAGCGATAACCATCCCAAATTTCGCGTTCTTCATTTTTTTCGCGACAAAATAAAATAGCTTGATCAGTCGCTCCCGCGATCAGTACCAGCGTGGCCTCGGGTTCAGTGAAGCCTGTCAGATAATAAAAATAGCTGTCATGTCTATAAGGATAGTCAGCGTCTGCATTACGCATGACTTCGGGTGCGGTCGGAATGATGGCGACGCCACCGCCTTGTTCACGCATTTTGGCCAGCACGCGTGCGCGCCGTTGGGCATAAGGATTCATGTCAGTTCTTGTAGTGAAGTGGTGCATTCAGTTGTTCTAGTCGCTCCACGGTTCCAACATCAGTCCAGTCACCGCGGTAAAGCTCACCGCCTATTCTGCGCTGATCTGCTAATTCGCGCAGGATAGGCGCTAGCTTGGCTGAATCACCTGCAGTCAGTTGATCAAACATTTCGGGTCGATAGACGCCGATACCCGAGAAGGTGTAACGAGGCTCACCTTGATTGGCAATAGAAAAATTCGCTAGCGCGAAATCGCCCTCGGGATGATGTGCAGGATTTTTTACCAAATACAACCAAGCGAGATCACGTGTGTGATGTGGATAGGGTGTACCCCAAACATCATTTTCTTCGAGCACATCTTTGACTTTAGAAAAATCGAAATGCGGACAATACACGTCACCCGCAATCGCAACGAAGGCTTGGTCTCCCAATAAGTGGCGCGCCTTGGCGATACCGCCTGCGGTTTCGAGTGCCGTGCCTTCGGGGGAATACACAATGCTTGCTCCGAACTGATCACCGTTACCTAGTGCCTCTTCGATCATGTGGCCCAGATGCGCATGATTGATAACGATTTCAGTTATGCCAGCGCGAACCAAATTTAAAATGTGCCACACAATCAATGCGCGGCCACGCACCTGCAACAAGGGTTTGGGGCTGGTGTCGGTGAGTGGTCGCATACGCTCGCCACGACCAGCGGCAAAAATCATCGCCTTCATGGCATCAGAACGTAAATCCTACGCCGGTGGTATTTTCATCCAGCGTATCGAGTAGTTTAATGAGTGGCGCAAATTCTTTATAGCGATAGGCCGTTTTGCGGGTGTAGTCCATAACGAGGGGAATATCAGCCAGATAGCCATCTTTGCCATCACGGTGATACAGACGCGCAAAAATTCCCAGTACTTTGAGATGCCGTTGCAAGCCCATGAATTCGAAGTCACGATAAAACATATCGACATCGGGATTCACAGGTAGCCCTGCACGACGCGCGCGTTCCCAATAGCGTATGGTCCAGTCCAGCACCATTTCTTCATCCCACTGAATGTAAGCATCGCGTAGTAGCGATACCAAATCGTAGGTGATAGGGCCGTAGACAGCATCCTGAAAATCCAGAATACCGGGATTACCTTTATCCATCACCATCAAGTTGCGCGAATGATAGTCACGGTGTACGTAGACGGGAGGTTGCGCGAGGTTGTTTGCCAAAATGCAGTCAAATACTTTATTCAAAGACTCGGACTGGGCATCAGATAACGTGGCTTTTAAATGTTTATTGATATACCAGTCGGGAAATAACATCAGTTCCCGATGGAGTAGCGGCCGGTCGTACTCGGGCAGCTGTCCCGGTTTGCTTTGGGTCTGTAGCAAAATCAGTGCATCGATCGCGTCCATATACAGCTTGTGGGCGGTATCGACGCTGAGTTGTTTTAGATAGGTGGTGGAGCCTAAGTCCGATAGCAGCAAAAAGCCCTGCTCAATATCGCTAGCTAGCTCCTTAGGCACCGTAACGCCTGTGTCCCCAAATAAGCTTGCCACTTGGAGAAACGGGCGGACATCTTCTTGCGGTGGTGGTGCATCCATCACTATCAGGGAATCGCCTTGAGCTGTATCTACTCGAAAATAACGCCGAAAACTGGCATCCGCTGAGGCGGGTCGCAATGTGTCGGTAAGGAGTTGCGGGGTATCGATCTGACCTAGCCAGTCGACAATTTTTGCTAAACGTGCATCGTTTTGAGGAGAATCGGGCATGGAGAACGCAGAATAACAAGTTGAAAAGCAGTACTGCTGATGTTCACGCAGTGTGTTCCCATATAATAAGGGATTCGCCTCACAATGCGGCGCTCACTATGCCGTGTTTTTCTTCATGACCCCGCAATTGCCTATTCCACAAACCGTTGCTGTACTGCGCTTAAGTGCCATTGCGCTGGCTTGGTTGCCTGTGTTGGGTATTGCCCAGGAGCGTACTTGGCTGGCTGGCTCTGTTGACGATAAAGCGCCAACCGAAGTCCAAGCTGAGAAGATTGTCGGCCGACCTGACCGCGACGTCACCATGGAGCAAGGTGTTGAGATAATTCGCGGTAAAACGCTGATACAAGCTGACCGCATGCATTACGACATGGTGGATGATAAGGTCGAGGCTGAAGGCAATGTCAGAGTCGCCAAAGATGGCAACGTATTTACTGGTAAACAGCTGCGTCTAAAGCTGGATACAGGTGAAGGTGTGATGCAGAGTCCGATCTATAAGCTAATTCGAAAGAATGCCCATGGCAAAGCGGATCGTATCGATTTTCAGTCACAAGACTTAGCGACCGTCATAGGTGGTTATTACACGACCTGTAGTCAGCCTGAGCCGGATTGGTATCTGCGAACCGGATCGCTAACTTTGGATAATGGGCGTGAGATCGGCGTTGCTAAAGATGCTGTCTTGGTTTTTAAGGGGGTTCCGTTGGCAGGAACGCCGCATATATCTTTTCCGCTCAGCGACGAGCGAGTTTCTGGTTTTCTTGCGCCCACGATTGCAACATCGACGTCGGGTGGTCTGGAAGTAACCACTCCTTACTACTGGAATATTGCACCCAATCGAGATGTAATTCTGGCGCCACACTTCATTACCCGACGCGGCCTAATGCTAGGTGGTACGGCTCGTTATATGGGTGAGCAGTACTCAGGACAGACGCGTTTTGAAGTCATAGATCGCGATGCACAGACCAACGAAAGTCGGTATGCGATTGCATCGCGGCACAAAGAAGATTTGGGGTCTGGGTTGACGTTTACGTCGAACTTGAATATGGCGTCGGATAACAATTACGCTCGGGATTTTCCGTTTAGTCACGTGTGGGCGTATCAGCCTGGTGTTAGTCGTCGTGTACTGCCACGTGATGTCAGGGTTGATTATGGTTCGCAGGATTCGAACGCCAGCGCTCGACTCATCGAGTATCAAATTCTTCAGGACCCGAGCCGCAATGCTAAGATTTTAATGCCCTATAGTCGCTTGCCGCAGCTGAGGTATAGCTATTTCGGCGATAACCAGGGTAGTTTTAGCTGGAGTGTCGCGTCTGAGTTTACTCGCTTTTATAATTCCACTGTGCCGGTGGTTGGTATGCCGCGTCAGGGCGATCGCATGGTGTTAAATCCACGGTTAACTTACAACTATTCTAGCGGTGGGTTTTTTATTCGTCCCAGCGTCTCCGCGCATCAGACTCTGTACAGTCTCGATGAAACAGCAGACCCTGCTATGAAAGCACCATCCCGTTTTATCCCAACGCTGTCGGTTGATTCCGGCCTTATCTTTGAGCGCGATACCACCATGTTTGGTAATGCAGCAGTGCAAACGCTCGAGCCTCGCTTGTTTTACACCCATACTCCTTACAAGCGACAAGATTCGCTGTTGTATCCTAATTTCGATTCCAGCGAAGCAGATTTCAACTATGCGACCGTGTTTAGAGAAAATCGGTTTGTGGGAAATGATCGTATAGGTGATTCCAATCAATTGACCTCGGCATTGATGACGCGCTACCTGGAAAGCAATGGCGTGGAGCGAGTGCGTTTAGCAGTCGCGCAGCGTTTTTCATTTACCGAACAACGTGTCTCGCTTGATCAATCCATTACCGCTTCATCTGAAACGCGTTCAGATTTATTATTTTTGGGTTCGGGCCGCGTCACTGATCAGCTAAGGTTAGACTCCAATTTTCAGTATAGTCAGACGCGGACGGAACTTAACCGTATGAATGTGGGTGCTTTCTGGCAGCCTGCACCAATGAAGGTGTTAAATGTCCAATACCGTCGCGATGTTCGTAATTTGCCGAATGATCCCAACTCTAATTTCGAATTGATTGATATCTCAAGTCAGTGGCCCATTGGTGATCGTTGGTATGGTGTTGGACGGCTTAGCTACTTGCTCAAGGAGAGCAAAATGGGTCAATCGCTTGCGGGTCTGGAGTACAAAGCCGACTGCTGGATTTTTAGAATGGTTGGTCAAAAAGTTCCGACTGCGCAGGGCGTCTCCAACACCATGGTCTTTCTACAATTGGAATTTAATGGATTGTCCATGCTAGGAGCAAACCCTATGAAGGCTCTGCGAGCCAACGTGCCTGGCTATCAACCCTTGGGTCAGACCGACTATCCTTACGAAACTTATTAACTGTAACTATGAATAGAATTGGTGACTTTGTGTTGATTCCTATTGAACGTTGTCTTTTGGTGGCAGCCTTGCTACTGAGCTCAAGTAGTTTTGCGCAAGATAAAAGCGCGGGGAAACAGCCCGTGTTAGTGGATGCCATCGTTGCCGTTGTTAACACCGACGTCATTACACTAAAAGAATTGGATGATCGAGTACGTTTGGTTGAGCAGCGACTCAAACGTCAAAACACGCAAATGCCTCCACGTGAAGTATTGCAGCGCCAGTTACTAGAACGAATGATAGTCACACGTGCCCAAATGCAAATGGCTAGAGATAGTGGTATTCGAGTTGACGACATCATGCTAGACCGCGCTATTTCTAGGATCTCTGAACAAAATCAATTATCGCTTCAAACTTTTCGTGATCAGCTAGAGCGCGATGGATTGTCATTCGCACGATTTAGAGAAGAAATTCGCGAAGAGATTACCTTGCAACGGTTGCGCGAGCGTGAGGTGGATAACAAATTGCAGATAGGCGAATCGGAAATTGATAATTATTTGGCGGCGTCTGCAGGCAAGAACGATGCAGGGCAACAAGAATTAAGCCTTGCTCAAATTTTGGTGCGCGTGCCAGAAAATGCGTCACCTCAGCAGATAGCTGAGCGTCGCAAGCGTGCTGAGACAGCGATTGCGCAACTGAAATCGGGTGCTGAATTTGCTAAGACTGCCGCAAGTTTTTCTGACGCTGGTGATGCGCTTAGTGGAGGTGATCTCGGCTGGCGTATCGTTTCGCGCCTGCCGCAGTTGTTTGTTGATGCGGTAGAGAAAATTAATGAGGGTGAAATTGCTCCCTTAGTTCGTAGCGCTAATGGCTTTCATGTGCTCAAGCTGAATGGTCGCCGTACCGCCAGTCTTGTGAAAGGTGCGTCTGGCACCATGGTGCAACAGACTCGTGCGCGACACATACTAATCAAGGTTAATCAGATCGTTTCATCGGCCGAGGCGCGGCGCAAATTGGTAGAACTACGGGAACGTTTAGACAACAAAGCAGCAAAATTTGAAGATTTAGCCCGTCTATATTCAAACGATGGCTCGGCGACTAAAGGTGGAGATCTTGGCTGGATTTATCCCGGTGATACCGTGCCTGAGTTTGAGCGCGCTATGAATGCGCTGAGCCCTGGTGAGGTTTCTAAGCCGGTAGAATCCCCGTTTGGTTTCCATTTGATTGAAGTTTTAGAGCGCAAGACTGAAGAAATTTCGCGCGAGCGTCAGCGAATGATGGCGCGTCAGTCATTGCGCGAGCAAAAGCTAGACGAAGCCTATGAAGATTGGTTACGCCAACTGCGTGACCGCGCCTATGTCGAGTACCGACTAGACGAATTCAATCCGCGTCAGCAGTAATCGGCCGGCTGTATGTTTTGTCCGCGCATTGCCATTACCTGCGGGGAGCCAGCCGGTGTGGGGCCAGAGATTTCTGTGCGCGCGGCCTTAGAAGCAGCCGACTGTGAGATTGTATTGATCGGCGATGCGATACAGATAAAGTCACTGGCTTCCCAGATAGACCCTCACCAAGTCATTCAATCAATTAAAGCAGATGATCTTTTAATAGCGCCCAGACAGGCGGGCCGTATTCAGATAATTGACTGTCCGCTCACCGTCAGGCCGATTCCCGGCAAGCTCGATCCTCGTAATGGTCGGTCCGTGCTTCAAACCTTGGATATCGCGATTGATGGCGCTATGCATCACCACTTTGATGCCCTTGTCACCGCGCCAGTGCAAAAAAGCACCATCAATGATTCAGGAGTCACTTTCACCGGGCACACCGAATATCTCGCTGAGAGAACTAACACCCCTCAGGTGGTGATGATGTTACTGGGCCCTGCAGGTGATTACACCTTGCGCGTTGCATTAGCAACGACTCATTTAGCGTTAAAAGACGTTTCATCAGCGATTACGCAATCAGGTTTATTGCAAAAGCTGGAAATTATTCACACTGACTTGATTCATCGTTTTGGCATTTCTCAACCGAGAATTTTAGTCGCGGGACTGAATCCGCATGCGGGCGAAGGTGGTTATCTAGGTCGTGAAGAAATCGATGTCATTCAACCGGTCATAGAGCAGTGCCGTAGTAAAAATTGGCACGTCTCTGGCCCTTATCCGGCCGATACGTTGTTTCAATCAAAATATTTGAAAGATGCCGATTGCGTGCTAGCGATGTATCACGATCAAGGTTTGCCAGTCCTTAAGCACGTCACCTTTGGTGAAGGTGTGAATGTTACCTTGGGTCTGCCCATTATTCGCGCCTCGGTTGATCATGGTACTGCACTGGATATTGCTGAGCAGGGTTTGGGGCTGGCTGATCATTCGAGTATGAGCGCTGCTTTGCATGCGGCTATAGAGATGATAAATGCATCCCGTAGCAAGCTTACATGAAGCACATTCCACGCAAGCGTTTTGGCCAGAACTTTTTGACTGACCGGCATGTGCTGAATGAAATTATTCAGTCAATTGCACCACAAGCCGATGATTTGATGGTGGAGATTGGCCCTGGCCAGGGTGCGATGACGTCCTTGCTGCTTGATGGGGTTAATCAGTTGCAGGTGGTTGAGTTAGATCGCGATTTGGTTCAGATTCTGGAAAAAAAATTCCAAAATCGCGCATTAAAAATTCACTCAGGCGATGCGCTTAAATTTGATTTTGCAGCGCTGGCACAAACTGATAAAAAATTGCGTGTAGTGGGAAATCTTCCCTACAACATTTCGACGCCACTCTTATTTCATCTGGCTGATTATGTTGAATGCATTGTCGATCAACATTTCATGCTGCAAAAAGAAGTCGTGCAGCGTATGGTTGCCGCACCTGGCAGCAAAGACTATGGGCGTCTCTCGGTCATGCTGCAGTGGCGCTATCAGATGGATTTATTGTTTATTGTTCCGCCCACCGCATTTGATCCACCGCCCAAGGTGGAGTCGGCTATTGTGCGTATGCAGCCGCTAGTCGAGCCATTAGTCTGTGATCAGCACAAGCTTGAGCAAGTAGTTACCAAGGCGTTCTCGCAGCGACGCAAAGTGATTCGTAATTGTGTGGCAGGCATGTTCACTGAAAGTGATTTGATCAATGCAGGTATTGATCCTCAAACCCGGCCAGAGACAGTGGCGCTAGCTCAGTATGTGAATCTGGCGCGAATTTTATAAACCAACCATTCGCGCCGTATATCGCCAATAGTCTTTAAGCGTCGCGTTCTATCAATTCAATTTTGTAGCCGTCGGGATCTTGCACAAAGGCGATTACTGTTGAGCCGCCTTTGACTGGGCCGGCTTCGCGCGTAACATTCCCACCGGCGGCTTTAACGGCTGCACAGGTTGATGCGGCATTTTCTACGCCGATCGCAATATGGCCATACGCTGTACCCATCTCATAGTGAGTGGTGCCGTAGTTGTAGGTCAGCTCTAGCTCTGCCTGATCCGGATTCGATTCATAGCCCAAAAAAGCCAGCGAGTATTTTTGATCAGGACGATCAGTGGTCCGTAGTAATTTCATACCCATAATTTTGGTATAAAAATCAATTGATCGCTGTAGGTCGCCAACACGTAGCATGGTGTGAAGAAATCGCATAGTCTCGATTCGGGATACGTTAGATGTGAGGATGGGCTCAGAGACTGATGTGATTAACAGTCGCTTAGTGGTGATTCAAAATTCGGGAAGCTGATGTGATTCGTGATCACGCAATGCTTTACGAGCGATTTCGAATTCGGGTAGCACAGATTGTACCGTGGTCCAAAATTGCGGACCGTGATTCATCTCTCTCAGGTGTGAGAGTTCATGCGTGACGACATAATCGATGTTGGGTAACGCAAAATGCATCAAGCGCCAATTCAATCGTATGCGGCCATCAGCGGTGCAGGAACCCCACTGTGTACTGGCCGATGAAAGTGCGAAGCTAGAAAATTGCACACCGAGTTTTTCTGAATAAACGGCGAGACGGTCTGCAAATACGCGTTTGGCTTCGCTCTGCAACCAACCTTGAACTCGATCTTTGAGTTGTTGCTCCGTGGCCGAACCAGGAAGGCTGATATGTAACTCGCGTTGGTCTTCATCAAAACGTGCACCGACCGTACCGTTAAAAGCAATACGAAGCGTAATGTCAGTACCCAGATAAGGTAGCTTAGCCCCGTCGCGCCATTCCATCGGGGGGCGCAGGCGGCGCACGGAACGCTCTCGCTGTTCAT
>JBIIQR010000341.1:0-2522 GCA_044341985.1 Burkholderiaceae bacterium | reverse complement strand
TGCAAGAACTCGACACCTACTAACTTGCCGTAGCAATTCACATCGTAATCGAAGATATGCACTTCAAGCAGCATACGGCCATCATCTTCAACCGTGGGGCGCACACCCAAGCTGGCGACGGCTGGCAAGGGGTCGGCGCTAAGCCCATGTACCTGAACGACAAAGATGCCATTCAATACGGGATGTCGATGTCCTATGCGTAGATTCAAGGTTGGAAAGCCAAGAGTGCGTCCTAGTTTTTGACCATGTTGAACGCGACCTGAAATGGAATACGCAGAACCTAGTAACTCTTTCGCTTGGGTGAAATCTCCATTTTGCAAAGCGGTTCTCACAGCCGATGAGGAAATACGTGTGCTGTTGTGAGTGATGGTGGCGAGTGATTTGACTTCAAATCCTAATTTTTTCCCAGCCTCCAGCAGCATAGAAAAATCACCGGTACGTTTTGCGCCAAAACGGAAATCATCACCCACGATAAGAAACTTCACTTGCAAACCATCCACCAGCAGCTTTTGGATAAAATCCTCCGCACTCATTGCTGCGAAGCGTGCGTTGAAATGTTCAACAAACACGCGGTCTACGCCGGCAGCTTCGAGTGCTTGTAGTTTGTCGCGCAGATTCGCGACTCGCGACGGGGGGTGACCTGCATGGCCTGCCAGCGAAGCAAAGAACTCGCGTGGATGCGGCTCAAAAGTCATGACGGCCGACTCGATTCCGAGACGGCCAGCGGCGTCGCGTACCTCAGCCAACAAGGCCTGATGCCCTAAGTGCACACCATCGAAATTACCAATAGTGAGAGCGCACGGACGGCGTGCATGGGCATTGGGAAGTCCGCGGAAAACTTTCATGGCGGGCGCTGGTGACTGTCGCAGTGAGAAAGCCCTCGATTATAGTGGTTTTCAGAGCGCCGACTGGCTGTAACTTATGCTTTTAGCTGAAGATAATCACTGGCTGATCAGTGGCGATTACATGACCAATCCAATTGGTTAAACCCTTGTCAGTACGGGATCCGAGCAAGGGGATTTTTATCGCCGGATTTACAGTCCATCCCAGATCGACTGTAGAGCAGCCATCGCTGCTAGGCCAGCAGTTTCGGTGCGCAATACGCGTTCGCCCATAGTGAGGCACAGCGCCCCGTGAGTCATTGCTGCTTGTTCTTCCAATGGGGTTAAGCCACCTTCAGGCCCAATAATTAAGGTGACTGCTTGCGCAGGATGGTGTTTGGCCCAGCCCGACAAACTTTGGGTGCCGCGAGGAGAGAGCAGCAAGCGAGGATGCAGGTCTTGCTGCGCTATCCAGTTTAGAAAAGGGAGTGGCTCGTTAAGGTGGGGCAGCCGGTTGCGCCCACATTGCTCTGATGCCGCAGCCAAAACACCTTGCCAATGGCTCATTTTTTTGGTGGCTCGCTCAGCATTAAGCCGAATCACAGAGCGATCAGATAGCAGTGGCTGAATAGACGTTGCCCCCAGCTCGACAGCTTTCTCTATGATCCAGTCCATTTTGCTACCTTCGGGGAGCACTTGAGCCAACGCCAATCCATGCGCGGGTTCCGCTTCGCGACCTGAAAAGGTCTTTAAACGAACCTCAACCCGTTTTTTTTCTATGTGCTCGATGCTGGCGGCGTATTCTCCACCCTCACCATTAAAAAGAGTGATGACCTCACCTTCCTTTAAGCGCAAAACCTGAATGTGATGCGCAATTGCATCCGGCAAGCTCACTGATAAGTTGAGTTCTAAGGGCTGAGGACAATAAAAGCGTGGCATAGCTGAAGGTTGGCGGTGAATGCAAGCACAGAGTTTTAGAGTAAGACCATTGTAAGCGGGCTGCTATTGTCTGGTAACATTTAAGGCTTTCCGGTTTGCGCTGCAGATCCAAGCGTGCAAGCTAAATTTCACGTAGTTCTACTGCATTTTTCGCAACATGACTCCTTCTTCCGTTAACACTCAAATGGCTAATGCAATTCGCGCGTTGGCCATGGATGCTGTGCAAAAAGCTAACTCGGGTCATCCCGGCATGCCTATGGGCATGGCGGACATCGCTGTTGCACTCTGGGGTAAGCACTTGAGGCACAACCCGGCCGATCCCAAGTGGATGGATCGCGATCGTTTTGTGGTCTCAAACGGCCATGGCTCCATGCTTTTGTATGCACTTTTGCATCTTTCGGGTTACGACCTGTCCATGGATGAGTTGCGAGCATTTCGTCAACTTCACTCTAAAACACCGGGACACCCCGAAGTTGACGTCACACCGGGAGTTGAAACGACCACCGGACCCTTGGGCCAAGGCATTACCAATGCCGTCGGTATGGCACTCGCTGAAGAACTGTTGGCGGCAGAATTTAATAAACCAGGTTTTGATGTCATTAATCACCATACCTTTGTGTTCATCGGTGATGGTTGTTTGATGGAGGGTATTAGTCACGAGGCATGTTCGCTTGCAGGAACGCTGCAGCTTTCAAAACTCATCGTCATGTATGACGACAACGGCATCTCTATCGACGGTAAAGTCGATGGATGGTTCCGTGA
>JBIIQR010000340.1:0-2527 GCA_044341985.1 Burkholderiaceae bacterium | reverse complement strand
AGTTGCTACAAACGAGACTTATTGAGCCTCGTTTTGCCGCCTTATCATCATGGCCCAGGATGATAGTTTGTTTATCGTTGCCCTGACACGTAATCGCCACCTGAGATTCCTCAGTACTCCAGCAGCGCAACCAAGCACTTTGCGGTTTTGAAGAAGCACTCTTAATCGCTGCTACCTCGCAATGAGACCAACTAGTAAACATCTCTATGTTGAATAATTTAGGCTCATCTGTAGTGATTGCAATTATTTTTTTCTCACCTGACTTACCGAATTCCACAATCTCGAGATAGGCCTCTGCCTTAGCGTGAAACGAAGCCAGCGGCAATAAAAAAGCCATCAGCAATTGAAGCCAACGGAAGCGATAAGTAAAGCCAGTAATAGCGTACATGAGTGAGTTTTTTTGTCGATGAATTAAGCGTTTGGTGAATGGGTTATACCTTACCCAAATAGTCACGCTTACCAATTTCTACGCCGTTGTGACGCAGGATGGCGTACACCGTCGTGACATGGAAATAGACATTCGGCATAGCGTGGTTTAACAAAAATTGCATACCCTTGTAATGCGTTTCAGTATCGCCGCGTTTGGTGACGATATCTTTATCTTCCGTACCATCTATTTGGCTCGCGCTAAAACCTTGAATGAAAGCGATAGTCTTAGCAATGCGCTGCTTCAAATCGGCGATACTCACTTCAGTATCTTCATACACAGGAATATCTACACCCGCCAATCTCGCCACCAAACCTTTAGCCGTATCGCAAGCGATCTGCACCTGACGCAGCAATGGAAACATATCCGGATAAAGGCGAAACTGAGTTAACGCGGCTTCATTCAATTTTTTAGTATCGATGTGAGACTGTGCTTTATCTAATAAGTGATCTAGATTAATCAGCATGTTGACGATACGCGGGACGCTAGCTTGGAACATGGAAATGCTCATAGTGACTCCTTCAAAAAAAGCTATCTTCCCACGTTTGGGCAGATTAGGCACTTTCTTACAATTTTTTTGCTTATAGCTGCTTGTGAATTTCTATAGATTGCTAGCGCTAATAATGGCCAGGATGGCATCGCTGGTCGTCCAATTAAATCGACGAATTCAAAAAGACCAAAGCCTTGTATTACCAAGGACAACCAAATTTTGAAGATATCCTTGAACGAATTAAGGCCTCAATCAAAGTAATTTAACCATGCACTCGGAATCATCCTAGAGATACCCCGGCTTCGCACTTCGAGCACCGCAAATGATGTCATAAGAGACATCGCTTCTCTCACAAATGAAAATGCCTCGCAAAATCTGCGAGGCATTTTATTTATTTGGCGGGCCAAAAAAGTTAGTTCCACTAACCTGCTCAGTCATCTAGCACCTTATTTCTGCTGATGGCGGGGATTCGAACATTGTAACTTGCGCTAAGCCCTACTATTTTTGTGCGCACAGCCCGCTTATTAAATTTGTTTTTACTAAAGCCAATTGTTTCCACATTTGAGCACGTGTCATACCTTTAAAGGCTCCGGATACCGCCAAGCATGAAACACCATGAATCATTGAAAAAGCTAAGTATTCAGCATTCTCTCGGGCGTTATTACTAATGACTCGCGCATCCTTAAGATCATCCAAGGCTTTGCACAACATTGTGAAAGGATTATCCGGAGAATGAACCTGAAACAATGACCAGCTTGCAGAACCAGTGCCATAGGGTCCAAACATTAGTTGAAATAAAACTGGATTTTCAGTGGCAAATTTAAAATAAGCATCTGCACCCGCCGAAAATTTTGCCAGACTAATCGCCTGAGGAGTGGAATCAATACTCGCGGCAGGGCTTTCAATCAAGTCAATCCATTGTTGTCCAAGCCGGAAAAACCCATCTTCACAAATAGCTTTTAATAAAGCTGATTTGTCTTGGTAATGACGATATACAGCACTCGATGCTACGCCCAATATTCCAGCCGCTTGCCGGATTGAAAAAACATCAACGCCGTGCTCTGCAATTAACTTGACGGCCAATTCTTTAATCGCATCGGACAAATTACCGTAATGGTAACTTTCGCGTGGCGCTTGGCCGACCGCCTTATTTTTTATCGTCATGACTGAATAATATCACTCATGTGATCATCGATCACATTTTATGTTAGCATTGATCACATTAGTACTTAACAGCTAAGGAGCATTCAATGCAAACAACAAAACCATCCTCATTATTTTTAACAATGCTCAGCGCTTTGATTTGCGTCTGCCTATCAGCCCAAAGTGAGGAACTGACAGTCAAGGTTACAGGAATCAAAAAAAATAAAGGCGACGTTGTTTGCGCGTTATTTAAATCAGCCGATGGTTTTCCAATGGAGCTAGCTAAACCACAAACTATTTGGTTAGCAGCAGACTCAGATGAAGTTACCTGCAAGTTCACGGACATAACTATAGGTAATTATGCTGTATCAGTCGCTCACGATGAAAATACAAATAAAAAAGTTGATACTAACTTTGTGGGAATGCCTACTGAAGCATGGGGGGTCTCAAATAACATTCGCCCACTG
>JBIIQR010000339.1:0-2537 GCA_044341985.1 Burkholderiaceae bacterium | reverse complement strand
AGTTCCGGTGCAAGTACTGTTATTGCATGGGGCCGAGAAGACCAAGTGCTGGTGCGACTAGCGGAGGGTGAGGCGATTGGCACTCAACTGACGGCTGAGACAGCTCGTTTAACAGCGCGCAAACAGTGGATGGCAGATCACTTGCAAACAGCGGGTAAAGTGGTGCTTGATGCGGGAGCCGTACAAAAACTCATAGGAGAAGGAAAGTCACTTCTGCCTATTGGTGTGATTGATGTGAGTGGTGAATTTGGCCGCGGCGACGTGATTACTTGCGTTGACCCATCTGGCTTATCTATTGCGCGAGGTATATCGAATTACGCTAGCGCAGAAGTTCGTCGCATACTGCGCAAACCCTCATCAGAAATCGAGGCAATCCTCGGTTACATAGAAGAGGTTGAGCTTATTCACCGCGATAACTTGGTCTTGATTTGATGCCACTATCCAGCCCCACGTTCTAAGCGCTGCTTATTTTTATCGAAGCGGTTTTTTCTTTCGTAGCCTATCTACGATCACCTCAGCCTTGCCTGCCACCATTCCCGTTTCGCAAAAATAATCTTTCGCCAGCGCGGCATGTTGACGATTAATGCCTCGGTCAATGATGGTCTCCCAAACATCTCGGCGTGCGGCCGTCCAGCTGCCATTAGTCTGACCAACGGCATACAGCTTTCTCTCTCCTGTGCTGCATCGTATGCCTTCGTAACTGATATTGCTGGCACCACTTTGACTGGTTACGACCAGCACAAACCGGACAGTGCCTTCTTCAGTGACGCTGACGGATTTTGCATCGACTGCAAAATCCAGTGTGGTAGTTGGGCTGACGTAAAAAGACAGGAGATTATTTTTTTGCGCTGGGGCTGGCAGAACGACAGGGCTTTCGGCTTTTAATGCGTCACTGTCTGCCTCGTCTGTAACGGCTGAGGAGGCGAAGGGTGCGTAGAGTGCTAGCAATGCCAAGAATACTAAGAAAAAATTCGAAACGCGATTGTGCATTAGCATCATTCAGACTCTGGTTCGATCAGGCTTTGTGTTGACATATTCTCTGCATCCATTTTTGCCTGAGACGGATCACGAGGCCGCCGCGTGCCCGATGGTTGAGGGCGGTTGATGAAGCGCGAGAGTTCTTGCAATGCTCTCATATACACATCGCGTTTGAATTCAATCACGGCGTCCATAGGAACCCAATAGTCATGCCAGCGCCATGCATCGAATTCAGGATGTTCGGAATGGCGCAGGTTGACGTCGCAGTCGCGCCCTATCATTCGTAATAAAAACCAAATTTGCTTTTGACCGCGATAGTGACCGCGAACTTCACGCTTGATAAAGTGATCCGGCACCTCATAGCGCAGCCAGTCGCGCGTTCGGCCGACGATTTTTACGTGCTCAGCAAGGAGCCCGACTTCTTCTTGCAACTCGCGGTACATGGCCTGCTCGGGTGTTTCACCGTGCTTAATACCACCTTGCGGGAATTGCCACGAATGTTCACGCACCCGCTTACCCCACCAGACTTCGTTTTGGTGGTTTAGCAGGATGATGCCGACGTTCGGGCGAAAGCCTTCACGGTCCAGCATATCTCACCTCGAATTTTCTGCGGTCGGTGTCGGCTCGCACGATAAGCACGTAGGGAAAGCGGCCTGGCCATGCTCTCCAGCGCGAGGGTGGTGCGATCCGCCGACGCGACGACCAGCGAATACTTTAAAATTGAGCTGATTATAACCCCCTCTTTTTAAAAGATTTCATCTCCATGCGCGCCTCCCGATTTTTTATTTCCACCCTAAAAGAAGCTCCATCCGACGCAGAGATAGTCAGCCACAAGCTAATGATCCGTGCCGGAATGATTAAGCGCCTTGGTTCGGGCATCTACAACTACATGCCCATGGGTTTACGGGTGATACGCAAAGTAGAAAACATCGTGCGCGAAGAAATGAATCGTGCCGGCGCTGTCGAATTGCTAATGCCTTTAGTTCAGCCGGCTGAATTGTGGCAAGAGACAGGCCGCTGGGACAAGATGGGCCCAGAACTATTGCGCGTGAAAGATAGGCATGGCCGTGATTTTGCAATACAGCCCACTTCAGAAGAAGTCGTCACCGACATTGCCCGCAGCGAGATCAAGTCGTATCGCCAGTTGCCGGTGAATTTTTATCACATACAAACTAAATTTCGGGATGAGCGCCGTCCTCGATTTGGTCTGATGCGTGGACGTGAATTCACCATGAAAGATGCCTATTCATTTGATCGCGATGTTGAAGGCCTCAAAAAATCCTACCAGGCGATGGTGGATGCCTACACCCATATTTTTAATCGCTTTGGTTTGAACTTCCGTGCGGTGGCTGCAGATAACGGCGCTATCGGCGGTTCCGGTTCTCAGGAATTTCATGTGATCGCAGACACCGGTGAAGATGCTTTGGTGTATTGCCCACAATCAGATTACGCAGCCAATATTGAGGCCGCTGAAGCAGTCGCGCCGTCCAAGCCAAGAAATCTTCCTGCCCAAGCGCTGACAAAAACGGCGACGCCCAACAAAACACGTTGTGATGATG
>JBIIQR010000338.1:0-2551 GCA_044341985.1 Burkholderiaceae bacterium | reverse complement strand
CCCGTCGAACTCATTTTTTAGAGGCTGCCCTTGGTGGAGGGAATCGTTCCAGCGGCGCGTGAATCAAGCTCAGCGGCCATACGCAATGCACGTCCAAAGGCTTTAAATACGGTTTCACACTGATGATGCGCGTTTTCGCCCCGCAAATTATCAATGTGCAGCGTCATCAGCGCATGGTTCACAAAGCCCTGAAAAAATTCATGCGTGAGATCGACATCAAAGCTACCAATCATTGAGCGCTTGAATGGAACATGAAATTCCAATCCAGGACGACCCGAAAAATCAATCACCACACGCGACAAAGCTTCATCTAACGGTACATAAGCATGTCCGTATCGACGAATACCTTTTTTATCGCCCATTGCTTTCGCAAAAGCTTGACCGAGAGTGATGCCCACATCTTCCACCGTATGGTGAGCGTCAATATGCAAATCGCCTTTGGCACTGATATCGAGATCGATCAAACCATGGCGCGCGATCTGATCAAGCATGTGATCAAGAAAAGGCACCCCCGTGTTGAGTTTCTGCTGTCCGGTACCATCAATATTAATGGCCACCCGAATCTGGGTTTCGTTGGTATCGCGAACCACTTCTGCTGTACGTGCCATGGCTAAAGTAATGTCAGGAATTCAGGCTAGATTTAAGGGCCGCCAAAAAGACAGCGTTCTCGGCAGGCGTGCTTACGGTCACCCGTAAGCAATTCTCGAGTAAAGAATGCATTTTACCGACATTTTTTACCAACACCTTTTGCGATAGCAGACGCTCAAATATCTGGGTGCCGGTAACGCCCTGTTGAGTCACGCGGAAAAGAATGAAATTTGCAGCTGATGGGAACACATCAACTCCAGCCATCTCAGCCAAAGTTGATAGCATCAACTCTCGCTCAGCGCGAATAGCCGAAGCCTGCGCATCCAACACGTCCGTATGCTCCAACATAAACCCTGCCGTGACCTCGGTCAGCACATTCACGTTATAAGGAGGGCGAACTTTATCGAATTCATTTAATAGCGCTTGCGAAGCGGACATGTAGCCAAGGCGTATACCGGCTAAGCCCAACTTTGAAACGGTACGCATGACGATTAAGTTTTCAAACTCAGGCAACTTAGACATAAAACTATCGCCAGCGAACGGTTGATACGCTTCGTCAACGATCACCAATCCAGTGTCACTCACTTCGCGAATAATCTCTAACATGGCTTGCGCATCAAAAAGATTGCCGGTCGGGTTATTCGGATACGCCAGATACGTAATCGCAGGGCGATGCTCACGAATTGCAGCGAGCATCGCTGGCAGATCGAGAGTGAGATCTTTTTTTAGCGGCACGCCGATAAATTCCAAGCCAGCGAATTGTGCTGACATGGCATACATCACAAAACCAGGTAACGGTGCCAGAACTTTGGCCCCCGGTTTTGCGCACGCTACCGAAACAATGCTGATTAACTCATCCGAGCCATTACCTAACACCACATCCCATCCATCTGGCACGCCCTGATTAGCGCAAATGGCTGCTTTTAATTTTGCGTACGTCGGCACCGGATAGCGATTCAACGCGGCTGATCCCAATCGACGACCCAACTCCTGTTGCAACTCAGGCGTTAGCGTGTAGGGATTTTCCATGGCATCGAGCTTCACAAAACCAGCGGCATCAGGTACGTGATAGGCGGAGAGTGCGCGCACATCGGCGCGAATGATATTTTGGCTGACAGTCATGTGAAACTCATTTCAGCCGTAGTTCGGCAGAGCGTGCGTGGGCTGGCAAACCTTCGCCATAGGCGAGTTCCGCGGCAATAACACCTAAGGTCTGCGCACCCGATTGACTCACATGAATAATCGATGAGCGCTTTTGAAAATCGTACACACCGAGGGGGGATGAGAATCGTGCGGTGCGCGACGTTGGCAGCACGTGATTCGGACCCGCGCAATAATCACCGAGCGACTCGGATGAAAATTTACCTAAAAACATCGCGCCCGCATGGCGAATCTTATCGGCCCATTGCTGTGGCTGCTCAGCTGAAATTTCTAAATGCTCGGCAGCTATCGTGTTGGCGATGTCGCAGGCCTCATTCATATCACGCACTTTAACCAAAGCACCTCGATTAGTGAGCGACACGCGAATGACTTCGTGCCTAGGCATATCTGCCAGTAGCTTATTCACACTGGCTTGGACGCGCGCCAAATAATCGGCATCGGGACAAACGAGTATGGATTGCGCCAACTCATCATGCTCAGCCTGGGAAAACAAATCCATCGCCACCCAATCAGGATCCGTACTACCATCAGCGAGAATCAAAATTTCAGATGGCCCGGCAATCATGTCGATGCCTACCACACCAAACACGCGACGCTTAGCAGCTGCCACATAGGCGTTACCCGTGCCGACGATTTTGTCGACCTGCGGTATGGTCGCTGTGCCATAGGCCAGCGCGGCAACTGCCTGCGCTCCACCTATCGTGAACACTCGATCGACTCCAGCGATTTCCGCTGCGGCCAGCACTAAGGAATTTTTTACGCCGTAAGGTGTGGGTACCACCATGATGGCTTCGCCTACGCC
>JBIIQR010000337.1:0-2563 GCA_044341985.1 Burkholderiaceae bacterium | reverse complement strand
CGGCCAGAAAGGTCGCTGGCACTATCAAGAAATTTTGAAACGCTGCAAGCTGATCAAATTTTTCTGCCCAGATTCCAGCTAACAAACCCATGGTACCTAAGATAGCGGCGCCAATTAGCGCAAACAAAATAATCCAAAGTGGCGCAACGAACGAGAGTTTAGCAAACCAGACAGTGATAAAAAACACGCCCGCACCCACGGCAAGTCCGCGAACCATCGCCGCCAGTACATACGCACCAAACATTTCCCAATGCGAGAGCGGCGCTAGCAAAACAAACACTAAGTTGCCCGTAATCTTCGATTGGATTAATGATGATGATGAATTTGCAAACGCATTTTGCAGCACACTCATCATTACCAATCCCGGCACCAAAAAAGCGGTGTACGACACACCTGGAAATACCTGCACATGTTCTTCCAGCACATGCCCAAAAATGAGCAAGTACAACATCGCTGTGACAATAGGCGCCGTCAGTGTTTGAGTTGCCACCTTCCAAAACCGCAGCAATTCTTTCCTAAATAACGTCTGAAATCCGGTCATTTATTACCGCCCATAACCTGAATGAACACATCTTCCAAATCCGCCTGATGCAACTGCAGATCCTCTAACTTGGCACCTGAACTTCGTATCGTTGAGAGTATTCCCTCAATCTCATCATGATGATTGACGCGTAAGGTGTACTGCTCACCTGCGAGCAATTCATTCGGGTGAGAAACCAATGCGTGCAGTGAAGCAGGTAGCTTGCCGCCCGATAACTTTACGACCAACTGGGAGCCAGAAATTCGTCCAATCAATGCCGCCGTCGAATCCAAAGCCACTACTCGACCCGATTTGAGCATCGCAATACGACTGCACAGGGCCTGAGCCTCTTCAAGATAATGGGTAGTGAGCACCACGGTATGACCTTCATGGTTGAGGCGCCCAATAAAATCCCACAAGGTCTGACGCAATTCCACATCGACGCCTGCCGTAGGCTCGTCCAACATGATGACGGGTGGCTTGTGCACCAGGGCCTGCGCTACCAATACACGTCGTTTCATACCGCCTGATAACGAGCGCATGTTGCTATCAGCCTTTGCCGTGAGATCCAAATGGTGCATGACCTCATCAATCCACGCATCATTATTGCGAATGCCAAAATAACCCGACTGCATACGCAATGTTTCGCGAACGGTAAAAAAAGGATCAAACACCAGCTCCTGGGGTACCACGCCCAAACACTGGCGAGCGCTTCGGTAATCCGTCACAACGTCGTGACCTTGAATGGTTACGCTACCTTCATCGGCACGCGCCAATCCCGCAATGATGGAAATTAACGTGGTTTTACCTGCGCCATTCGGACCAAGGAGACCAAAAAATTCGCCGGCTCCAATTTTTAGCGAAACACCGTCCAAAGCTTGCAAGGAGCCGTAGCGTTTTTTTACGTTATCTATGTGAATGGCGGTCATGAAGGGAGGAACAAGACGAATGCTGCCCGCACGCCAAGGCGCGCGCAAAGTCTTTGATTATAGGGGATTTGAGGGCTACCACTTGCCCCAGCGAATAAGCAAGCCTGGGAGAATTGAAGATAGTGTTAGAGCAGCGCCTTAAAGAAGGACATCCACACCATATAACTTGGCCAAACTACGCAAACCTTCAGGCACACCAACGAGTTCTAGACTGACACTCTTTTCGGTCGCAGCACGTTGCCAAGCCAATAGCGCCGACACGGCAGACGAATCAAAATGGGCCAGACCAGAAAGATCGATCGTCGTCGCACCCTTCACGATGGCCTCCATGCCCTCGCTCAGCACATCGGAGGCATCCGTCATGGTGATGGAAACCGGAGCAAAACTCATGTCAGCTCTTCGTTTGTTTGGGCGGTATGGCTGCTAGGCGCTTATTACGTTCGGCCAGTGCCTTGATCAGGCCATCGATCCCGTTCTTGCCAATTTCAGCAGAAAAGGTGCCTTTGTAGGTTTCGACCAGCCAAGCACCGAGGATATTTACGTCGTAAATTTTCCAACCTGTTGCCGTTTTCTCCAAACGGTAGTTCAGCTGTATTGGTTCACCGCGCGGCTGCAGCACCATGGAACGCACCTCGACTTCATCATCATTCGCCGCTGCACGCATGGGCTTAAATTCCAGCACTTGATTGCGCACCTGCGCTATGGCACCCGAGTAGGTATAGATCAACAAGGTACGAAATTCTGCCGTCAACGCAGCCTGTTGTTCAGGCGTCGCTTCGCGCCAGAACCGGCCCGCTGCCAGCGCTGTCATACGTTGAAAATTCACATGGGGGATGACCTTGTTTTGGACAACCTCGATGATGCGCTGCTGATTACCTGCCTGAATCTGCTTATCGGTCTTGGCCAGATCCAGAATTTCTTGACTCACTCGCTTAATCAGAACATCAGGAGCTTCTTGCTGCGCACTGACCTCGCCGGCTAAAAATAAAAAAGCCGAAAAAAAGCCAATGCAAAAGAGTCGTGAATTAAACATAAAAAAGCCCGCGTCTGTGAGTGGACTAGGCCGCTAATTTATGCGGCCTAAAGACCAGATGATACAGAAGGCCGGGCAGCC
>JBIIQR010000336.1:0-2622 GCA_044341985.1 Burkholderiaceae bacterium | reverse complement strand
AGGTGTACCAAACACCTTCGGGATAAATCACCATCACAGGACCTTCTTCGCAGCGATCAAGACAACCCGCTTTATTCATGCGCACTTTGCCGTGGCCATTCATGTCGAGTGCTTTAAGTCGTTTTTTTGCATATTCTTGTATGCCTGCCGAACCGCGATCATGACAGCAGGTGCGGCCGTCGTCGCGCTGATTAATACATACAAATACGTGGTGTTGATAGTAGGGCTGATCGCTCATAATGTTAAAGCGTTTGAGTTGAGTTTAAGTTAATTTTTAGAGGTGAAAGCGTGAACTAATATCAGAGCTGTAAACGTGAATAAGTCATCATACACTGACCGAAAGGCACGTCAGGATTACTCAGCAATGTCATGCGTTTTATGCGTCAAGAACCAGAGCGCTAATAAGGGCCACGTCAGCGAAAGAAAATGTGCGGCGCCATTAAAATTAAGAAATTTACCTTGTACCCACTCTTGCAGCGTTGCTAAAAAATAAGGATTAGCCGGTGCGATGTTTATTAAAACCAGGCTCACACCTAAAGAAAAAATCGCAGCGCGACGCTGTGCAACTGCCGGTGCAAACGATAATCCACCTAGCATCACTAAGCCCATCATCAAACCACTTGCAGCGCTCGGAGTGAACCAGCCAAAGGCATCATCCGGGTCGAATAAAATCGCATGCGCTAATGTTTTGAGGGTGATTGCAGAAACCATCAACAGAAAAGCTAGCATCGCTTTGGGCGCTGTGTTTCGTGTCTGGCACAACAGCGTTAATACAGCGCCCGTCATGCCACACGCAGTAATGATGACTTCGGCGGGCAGATAGTGCTCAATACCTGCACCTGCTTGTATCCATATCCATTGACCGAGATCGACAGGACCTTCAAGCAAATCAGAGAGCCAACCCGAGATCGTTCCTAGTACTTGGCCATGACCAAACAAAAAAGGCTGCGGAAAAATTTGCGCCAAAGGCCAAAGGGCAATCACAATCAGTCCGCGGCTGGCTTGCTGCGAAAACCACAAGCGGCGTAACGCGCGCAATTGACTTTCTTCCAGTATCGGTCGGCGAAGTAATTCACCGAGTAATGCGCCAAGTATCGTACCGAATGTGTTGGTCAGTACATCTAAATTACTGGGTACGCGGGAAGGCAAAAAACTTTGTACCGATTCCAGCAGTAGCGCGAGAAAAATTCCACTCAGGCTCGTCACCACAAAAGCGGGCAGTGCGCGTAGCCGAGGATAAAGCGCTAATACGCCTAGCAGGCCTAGCGGAATGTAGCCGATGACATTGACTGTTAAATCAAATCCCGTCCAGTAGTGCGGCAGACGTTCGGTGAGATAAGACCAGGGCAGTAATCCATTGGCATGCCAGCCTGAAAACGGATAGCAGCTCGCATACACCACCAGCAGTGAGTAAAAAACTAAGGCAACGCGCACCGACGCAGATGCTTTACCGGTGATTTGCGTAACAGATTTCGGGTCACCGGAAAGCGGTGTTCTTAGAGCTGGCATGAGTGGCAGTGTATTTGAGTTTAGCCCGCTCGTCATCCGCGCATCATCCGCAAGTCACCTCTAGTAGCAGCTACCGATACAATGCGCGTCATGAGTACGCCATTGATTGCAGACCACATATCCCGTCATTTCGGTGCCGCAGCGAGCGACCTGAAGGTTGAGGTGCTGGCCACTACCCAGTCAACCAACGCTGATTTGCGTTCGCGTATTGCCGAGTTAAGCTCGCCGCTCTTGTTGGTTACCGAAAATCAGACCGCAGGGCGCGGGCGCGCCGGTCGCAGCTGGCATTCAGCGCCGGGCGATAGCCTGTGTTTTTCGCTGGCCTGGCCGTTAACACTACCTATTGATCGCATAACCGGCTTGCCGTTAGCGGCCGGTGTTGCAGTGGCTGATGCGTTACATCGATCGGGCTGGGCAGTGCAACTGAAGTGGCCGAATGATTTGCTACTTAATTCCGCCAAGCTGGGTGGTTTGTTGATTGAAACAGTCTCGACAGCGCGCACAACAAACGATCACCGTGTTTGGGTTGTGATTGGTGTGGGTATCAACATTCATCCGAATCTGCAACGTGATGCGGCAATCGATTATCCAACGGCTTTTTTAAGTAACCAGCCCCTGGATAGAAATATTTTACTGGCAAAAATTGCTGATTCTTTATGTGCGATGTTAGTGGAGTTTGATCGGCACGGATTGCGTCCTTTTGTCGATCGCTGGCATGCGCTGCATGCCTACCAAAATCAGCCGGTGACATTGCATGAAAATGGTCAGCTGCTGCATGAAGGTGTAGCGCGCGGTATCAATGACAATGGATGTTTGCTGCTTGATACCTCACATTCTCAACGGATTATTTCGACCGGCGATGTGTCACTTCGATCGGCGTTACCTCATACAACAGCGGGAGTGACTCATGCAGCTGTTGATTGACGCTGGTAATACGCGCATTAAATGGGCACTAGCTGCCACCGATCATGTCGTGGGTGAGTGGCACGCGATGGGCAGTGTTGTGCACGCCGATCTGGAAAAAATAAAACACGCATGTTCAGCACACAAAATTCAGCACGTCTTAATTTCGAATGTGGCGGGAGATGCTGTCGCATCCCAGTTGAGAAAAAT
>JBIIQR010000334.1:0-2642 GCA_044341985.1 Burkholderiaceae bacterium | reverse complement strand
GTGCCACGCGACGAGCTGACAAATTTTCTTGCCAGTGAGCTCGATATTACCCGTTTTCGTGACTATTGCCCAAACGGCCTTCAAGTTGAAGGTAAAGACCATGTCGGTTTGATCGTCAGTGGTGTAACAGCGAGTATCGCTTTATTGGAGGCTGCGATTGAGTTAGGTGCTGATGCGGTGATGGTACATCATGGTTATTTTTGGCGCGGAGACGATGCGCGTGTCGTGGGTCCACTCAAGCGTCGCCTACAATTTTTGCTAGCAAACGACGTTAATTTATACGCGTATCACTTACCGCTAGATGCGCACGCTGTGCTTGGTAATAACGCTCAACTTGGTCGCTTGTTTGGATTTCAACCCACCTCCCGTTTTGGTGATCAAGATCTTGGATGGGTAGGCAACATTCAGGTCGACGTAAAAACGGTGGGAGATCTTACCAACCACATACATCAAAAACTAGGCCGTGTTCCCATGCTGATTGGTGATCCAGATACAGTGTTGAATCGAGTGGCGTGGTGCACCGGCGCTGCGCAAAGTATGTTTTCCGATGCAATTACTGCGGGAGCGGATGTTTACATTAGCGGTGAAATTTCCGAGCAGACAGTCCATCTGTCGCGTGAATCGGGTGTGCCGTATCTTGCATGCGGTCATCATGCCACCGAACGTTATGGTGTTCAGGCTTTGGGTGAGCATGTTGCAAAACGATTTGGTATTCGTCACCAATTCATTGATATCCATAATCCGATTTGAATTGATTATCTATTTTCCTTTGTGCTCTGAAAGCGATGGTCGAAAACGTCACTGAGTGGGCGATTGTCGACTTTGTTCAAGCCACAGAATTTAAACTACGTTACCAAAATAAATGAGCGGTGATGCGGATCTATTGCGTGATGTGATTGTCAATTTTTTTGTTTGTTTGGTGTGTTGTTGAGATTTTTGTTTAAAAGCGATGAAAACTAAGAAAGTACTGATTGAATAAAAACCAGATATTTCACGAGTAAAGGACCGAAGCTAAGCTCCAGTTTTGCTTGGCCCCGCGTCGTACAGATTCGCTGGCTCGCCATTAAATAGGCAATAAATCAGCATCTCCCCAAGTTTTAAATATGTTTTTGGAACTAAAGTGCAGCGAATGCCCACCGATGACATTCATGCTTGTTTGGTTAAATTTTTATCATGCGTTGTATCTCGCCTTCGTATCGTGCCAGAGTGATGGTTGTGGAGGACGATGCTGTTACTCGTCGTCTTCTTTGTAATGCTATTGAACTGGAATCATCCTTATTGCTCGCAGGTTCGTGCAGCACGGTGGCGGATGCATTGCTTTGGCTGGAATTGAATCAATGTGATTTGCTCTTAACCGATCTTGGATTTCCGGACGGATCTGGCTTGATTGTTATAGACGCGTGTCGACGACTTAATCCCCAGGCTGACATTATGGTGATCACCATGTCTTCAGACGAAGATCAGGTGTTGGCTTGCATAGAAGCGGGTGCCTCTGGGTACGTGCTCAAGGAGACTGGCCACAAAGAAGTGGTGCGGGCTTTGCTTGAAGTGCTAAACGGCGGCTCTCCCATCAGCCCAGTGATCGCGCGCAAAGTACTGACGCGTATGCGTTTGCAGAGCAATCTATTAGCTGATCCGGTCCGGTCAAGTTGGAATTCGTTGACGCGGCGCGAGGCAGCGATTTTGCAACTCATTGCGAGGGGTAGCTCGTATGCCAAGGTGGCCAGCGCCTTAGGGCTTTCGATTGGCACCGTTCAAACCCACATCAAACACATCTATGGCAAGCTCTCTGTTCATTCTAGGGGTGAGGCCGTTTATGAAGCGCGTCGCCGGGGCTTGCTTCCCGTCGAGGCCGACTGACAGGACCAGCCTGCGCTTTGGTAATTAATTGCTAAATTAATACCATCTTGTTAGCCCAAAGCGTCCCCTTTGGTTTGTGCCTACCAAAAAGTGAGGGTTTTCCCGTGTTTCTTTGAAAGAAAAAAGGCGCTCCGCTATAATGGCGGGTTATGGGAAGTTCCGTACAAATTTTGCAATTTCATCGATTGGGGTTGTTATGAGTGACGAAAATCAGGTCGACTCAAGCCGTCGCGGCTTGTTGGTCGCAACCTGTGCTGCCGGCGGCGTGGCGGGTTTGGCAGCAACGGCTGCCTTCGTGTCGACGTTTGAGCCATCCGAGCGAGCAAAGGCCGCGGGTGCGCCCGTTGAGATCGACATTGCCGATCTCAAACCAGGCGAAATGAAAACGGTTGAATGGCGCGGTAAGCCAGTCTGGGTAGTTAAACGCACCCCGGATATGGTTTCTTCGCTAAAGAAAACTGATGCATTGGTGGCTGATCCTAAATCTGAGCGCAATGCCGATGATCTGACTCCTGCCTACGCACGTAACGAATATCGCTCTATCAAGCCAGAGATTCTGGTGGCGGTGGGTATATGCTCCCACTTAGGCTGCTCGCCATCGACAAAGTTTCAGACGGGCGCTCAACCTTCGTTGCCGGATGATTGGGCTGGCGGATTCTTATGCCCATGCCATGGCTCAACGTTTGACTTGGCTGGTCGCGTTTATAAAAACAAACCCGCACCAGATAATCTTCAGGTTCCTCGCCATATGTATTTAAGCGAAACCCGTATCGCGATTGGTA
>JBIIQR010000333.1:0-2643 GCA_044341985.1 Burkholderiaceae bacterium | reverse complement strand
TGCGTTGGGCGAGACCATGGCGATTACGTTTGTGATTGGTAATGCCCATAAGTTGTCGTGGTCACTTTTTTCTGCGGGTAATAGTATTGCGTCGACCTTGGCTAATGAATTTGCTGAAGCAGAGGCGGGCTTGCATATGTCTTCCCTGTTTGCTCTCGGCCTGATTTTGTTTCTAATTACTTTCATCGTTTTGGCGGCAGCTAAGCTGATGCTTCTAAAGATGAGTAAGGGCGAGGGAAGTAAATAATGTCAGCCGTCACACTCAAGCCGAATAACCCGATATACCGTCGCCGGTTAATCCAGCACCGAATTGGAATAATGCTGTCAATTTCTGCGATGGCAGTGGGGATTTCGGCATTGCTATGGATTTTAGCTGTATTACTAATTAATGGTTTTGGTGCGATCGATATCGCTATTTTCACTCACACTACGCCAGCCCCAGGAAGTGATGGAGGCGGTTTGCTCAATCCCATCATCGGTAGTTTGATGATGGTTGGATTTGCAACCCTGATTAGTACTCCGATTGGCATTTTCGCGGGTATGTACCTCGCTGAATATGGTGAAGAAAGTCGATTCGCTCAAACAACGCGTTTTGTTACAGATATTATGTTATCTGCGCCATCGATCGTGATTGGATTGTTTATTTATGCGATCTACGTAGCGAACGTGAGGCATTTTTCTGGTTGGGCAGGTAGCTATGCCATCGCATTGATTGCAATTCCAGTGGTTGTTCGCACGACGGACAACATGCTTGCCCTAGTGCCTAGTAGTTTGCGTGAAGCTGCCTTCGCGCTCGGCGCCCCCCGTTGGAAGGTCGCCACGTTGATTCGTCTGCGCGCTGTCAAGGCAGGTGTTCTTACCGGCATTCTATTGGCGGTGGCACGAATTTCTGGCGAAACAGCCCCATTACTGTTTACTGCGCTGAACAATCAATTTTTCAGCACTGACATGAATGCGCCGATGGCAAATTTACCGGTAGTCATTTTCCAGTTTGCCATGAGCCCTTACGATAATTGGCGCGAGCTAGCGTGGGGCGGTGCTTTAATCATTACGTTCAGTGTGTTAGCGCTGAATATTTTGGCGCGCGTGTTGGTTCGAACCGGCAAAAACAACGTATAGGAATAGTTATGAATAGCGTCCTGCTTGGTGATCCTCCAGAAACTTTAGTGAATGATTCAATCACGATAAAAGTTCAAGATCTGAATTTTTATTATGGATCGTTTCAAGGCCTGAAAAACATTCAGCTGGATGTGTTCGATAAAAAAGTCACCGCATTTATCGGCCCCTCTGGCTGCGGTAAGTCGACGCTACTGCGCACCCTCAATCGTATGTACGATTTGTATCCTGGTCAGCGAGCTGAAGGTTCGATTATTTACAAAGGCAAAAACATTCTCGATAAAGATGTAGATGTGAATGTTTTGCGCGCAAAAATTGGTATGGTTTTTCAAAAGCCCACACCATTTCCTATGTCGATTTATGAAAACATCGCGTTTGGCGTGCGCTTGTACGAAAATCTTCCCAAAGGTGAAATGGACGAGCGAGTCGAATGGGCGCTCAACAAAGCCGCCATATGGACCGAAGTAAAAGACAAGTTACACAAAAGTGGTTTATCACTCTCGGGTGGTCAACAGCAGCGTTTGTGTATTGCACGCGCTGTGGCTGTTAAGCCGGATATATTACTGCTCGATGAACCCACCTCGGCTTTAGATCCTATTTCCACAGTCAAGATCGAAGAATTAATTAGTGAGTTGAAAGACGATTACACGATCGCGATTGTGACTCACAACATGCAACAAGCCGCTCGTTGTTCTGACTACACCGCCTATATGTATCTAGGTGAGTTAGTCGAATTTGGCGAGACAGATAGAATCTTCCTGAATCCAAGCAAAAAAGAAACTCAGGATTACATTACCGGCCGTTTCGGTTAATTTTTAAATTAATGTGACGGATAAAGGATATAAGCATGCCTAGCGAACACTCATCGAAACAATATGAGCTAGATCTGGAAGGAATACGCTCGCGCGTCCTGCAGATGGGCGGTATGGTTGAAAAGCAGTTTCACGATGCTATGAACTGTTTTCGCACGCTCAACGTTCAAGAAGCTGAACGCATTATTGCTGCAGATGTTGAAGTCAATCAGATGGAAGTTGCCTTGGATGACGTGTGCAGCCATTTAATCGTAAAGCGTCAACCAGCAGCGAACGACCTTCGTACTGTTATGGCAACTATCAAGGTTATTACTGATCTTGAGCGTATTGGAGATGAAGCGACTAAGATTGCTCGTGCTGCCAGTGCGATACATCAGCGTGGATTAGTGCCGATAGCGCATGAAGAGATCGTGCGAGTTATGGCTGCGTCAGCAGGTCGTCAGTTGCATGATGCGTTGGATGCCTTTGCGCGTATGGATGAGAAACAAGCTACTCGCCTGATCGTGGCTGATGAAGAAATTGATCACGAATACCGTGCGGTGATGCGTAATGCCGTGACCTTCATGATGGAAGATCCTCGAACAATTTCAGCGGCGCTTGATACCGTATGGGTTGCCAAAGCGATTGAGCGTATTGGCGACCACTCCAAGAATATCGCCGAATATGTGATATATATCGTCGAAGGAAAAGACATTCGACATACTGATTATGCAAT
>JBIIQR010000332.1:0-2645 GCA_044341985.1 Burkholderiaceae bacterium | reverse complement strand
ATCATGATCCGTCTTTTTTATTGGACTTTAATGCTGTGATTTAGGAATTTGATGCGGCAATAAATTGTTCATATCCCCGTGCGCGCAGTTCACACGCAGGACACTCTCCGCAGCCATAGCCCCATGCATGCAAGGTGCCGCGCTCGCCCAGGTAGCACGTATGTGTCTCTGTCCGTATTAATTCAATGAGTGCTGAGCCGCCTAAGGTATGGGCGAGAGACCAGGTAGCGGATTTATCCAGCCACATTAAAGGCGTTTCGAGGCGTACAGCCGACTGCATGCCTAGTTGCAAAGCGTTTTCAAGGGCGCGCAAGGTGTCATTGCGACAGTCAGGGTATCCCGAATAATCCGTCTCACACATACCGCCGACCAAGGTGGTGATTCCGCGTCGATAAGCGAGTGCGGCCGCGACAGTTATAAACAATAAATTTCGACCGGGCACGAAGGTGTTTGGTAAACCATTTTCTTGCATAGCGATTTTCGTGTCGCTGGTTAATGCTGTATCGGAGATTTCACTCAATACGCTCAGATCTAGTAAGTGATCTATGCCGAGTCGCGCATCCCAATCAGGGTTGAGTTGCCGTAGTGCGTTACTAATGATAGGTCTGCGGTCGAGTTCAACGTGGTGTCGTTGCCCGTAGTTAAAGCCTATGGTCTCCACATGCTCATAGTGCGAAAGAGCCCAAGCAAGGCAGGTAGCCGAGTCCTGTCCTCCTGAAAAAAGCACCAGTGCAGAGTTGCTCACTTCTTTTGTATCCTTTCTAGCGTTTGTTCTATCGTATCGCCATTTTGCTCAGAGAAGCGTATACGAACGGGCAGCCAATCCATACTTTGCGCTAGCCAGATATCGACTTTCGGCGCTTTGGAATGCTCGGGAGGGAGATGAGCCAGATGAAGAGTATCGACTTCGCCCAGAGAAGTGCGTAAACGCTCTTTGCCATCCACAGTAAACGTCCAGCTTTCGCCTCCGCGATGTCCAATGACGAAAAACTTCCATGGTGAACCTTCATTGAATCGCGCAGGCGCTGCTCTGACCATGGATAGCAGCTGCCACAGCACACTAATACGATCTTGCTCTCCACCTTCGAGTTTTAGCGCGGCAGTATCACCTGGGAAAATAATACTACCTGCTTGACGATCGAAACTCACCGTAATGGGATCTTTGCGAAATCGCTTTGAATAAAAACTTGCCGGAACTAAGTTGCGGCTTTCAATAGTGCCTTCACTTCTTTCGGATAGCAATAATCCAATCAAGGGACTACGCGTATCAAATTGCAGTCGGTATTTGGGTGAGTTGAATTGCCAATCTATCGTGCCATTACCCTCAAGCGATAGACCATGGAGGTCGGCGCGGATAAGGTAATTCAATTTCGCCGAGGGTGGTGGACTAATTTTTTCTTGAGCATGAGGGGCGGTGGTGAACCCCAACCATAGAAAACTCAATAGAGTGTAAAGGAATAATTTATTTTTCATATGGCGCTATTTTTTTTGAATTTTTTCTAATGTCATGGTGAGGTTTGCCCCGGCGCGATTGGCATACATTATTTTGACCGGATACCACTCTTTGTCTGGTGAGAGCCATAGATCAATTTGATAATCAAAGCTACTTACTGCGGGTGTTAAGGAAAAATGCCAGGCAGTGATAGTTCCCTCTGAGAGAGTCAGACTTTCTTTGCTACTTACTTGTACACGCCAACGATCCGCGGCCTTGCTGCCTGCAATGACGGATTCAAACGTCAGACCCGGTTCCAGCTTGGCGGGATCGCCACGCGCGATTCCCACCAGTTGCCAGATAACGCTGCCACGATCTTGTTCACCACCTTGTATTTCATAGGTGGCAGTCGACGCAGAAAAACTAATGGTCTTACGCTCACGTACAAAATGTGTTTGCGTTGCTGATTTTCCAATACGTTTTTCGTAGTACAGATCGGGCAGTATGCCAGCTTTGCTAAGTTGTCCGCTACTTTGGTAGCTCAGTAACGACAGTAGTAATGCGCTAGCTTCACCTTTGATGGTGTAGTTTTGATCATCGTGTTGCCACACTATGTTGCCACTACCCGATAGGCTGCGTGCACCTTGGGCAGCTACGGCGTTGTAACGTAACTCTGCCGATGGCGGGAAACTGACTTGCTCAACTAAAAAGGTCGGTGTATTTGTTTTGAGTGCAGTTGCTGCTTCAGGTTCAGATTTTTTCTCTGGCACGTCATTCGCTAGGCTGGAATTCACCGATGACGCTGGTGCTGTGGCATGTCCGTCCGTGTGAGCTTGCGTTGTGGATTCACTGTTAGCAATGCTATTGGCATCGCTGGCTGCATCGACGCGCTGAGCGATCGTGGCAGGGCCGACATCCTGCACAGCCTCTGGCGCAGGATTAATCGGTGTTGGTGCGGCGGAAGGCATTTTTTTGGATGCTACAGGTATCGGTACCGCAGGAACGTATCGCGTTGGTGCGTGAAGGGCTATCTCCACCGGCTCATTATCGGCATCGAGTAGTCGCATAAATTCCAGGCTGTCTTGCGCCCACTGAATGAGTAAAAGATGGGCTATCAAAATCATCGCTATCACCCCGAGCGAGAGCCAGAGTTTTCGATTCGACGGCCAGATTCCAGATAGTAAAGAGCGCATTCTCATTATGTTAGTGTAAT
>JBIIQR010000330.1:0-2646 GCA_044341985.1 Burkholderiaceae bacterium | reverse complement strand
GTGAAACCCATGCGAGGTAACAGGTAGTAAGCCAATAGCATACTAATCACCCACGTCTGTATGACGGCAACGATGTTCACCACCACAAACCACAGCGCACTACGCTGCATGGATTGACTGCTCTCAGTAAAAACAAAGTAACGCGCAAGTACAAAGGCCGTAACCATGCCCGTTAAATAAGCCAACACTACCGAAACTGAAAAACTAACCCATTGGTTGTACAGAATGCGCGAGCCAAAATTCACCGCTGCAGCCAAGCCGCCTGTCACTAAAAAAATGATGAATTGCCGTGACATAAAATGACTGATCACTGCACTGCCTCGCGCGCAAGCTGACGGCCAAATCCTATGCTCTCGGATATGCCGCGATCTTCCGGGTAGTAATACGACGTATCGGCCACCCAAAGACCTTGAATAGGCAACGCCGCTGGCGGCAATGTACTCAGATAACCGGGATCGCAAATGGGTTGTGCATGACGATAACGACTGGCCCGTATGTCGATAAAATCATCATCACGTAATTCAGGATTAATTTTCTTTAAGTAGGTTTTAACCTTTGCTAGAAATACTTCATCCTCATCTGAAAATTTAGGATGCTCACCCGGCATATAGAACGGCACATACACGATGGAATGATCTAAGGGACGCAAATTAGAATATTCAACCAGACCGGGAATATCCATCTCAGGATCATTCACGTTCAACCAAAAATTATTGGAGAGCGGTTTTTTAAGTTTAGCGATAACGCAAACTACGGCGATATTTTTTAGCGCTTGAAATTTTTGAAGTACATCGTGCGGCAAATCAGGCATCAGGTGCGGCACATACGGTAGAGGTACGGTGCTGATAATTTTATCAAAGGATTCGAGACCTTCGCTCGTCTGAACAGCGGTCACTCTGCCCTGCTCAATATGTATTTTTTGAACTGGCGAACGCAATCGAATAATACCGCCGTGCTGCTCAATATCAGCTTTCAATGCATTTAAGAGTGTGGTTGAGCCACCCTCTAAGTAACCCAATTTTTCTCGGAACAGGTCGTAACGTGAACGTCCAATTCGACGTATGCGACTCCATATCCATGCCGCTGATAGATTACTGCTGTAATCGTAAAATTTATAGTCAAACAATCGGCGCCAGAGAACTTCCCATGCTTCATCGCCGACCCAGCGTCGTATCCATCCAGTCGCCTCGACGTTGTCTAAAGGCTTCCAATTAGTACGTTTGGTACATAAAAAAGCATGCAAGCCATAGCGGAATTTTGCGATCAAACTCAAACCACGAAACCGCAATAAGGCAAAGGGATTGCCCCAGGCTTGCAAGCGGTTTTGGTACCAATAGCCCATTTTAGTTTCGACCCAGTGCATCTGATGCGCAATACCCAGCTCATCCAGCATGTGCAAAAATGCGCTATCGGAGGTGCAATGAAAATGATAGTAGCGCTCGATTTGCAGACCAGAGAAATCAAAGCATGCGGTCATGCCTCCGACGCGATCATCCGCTTCGAATACCACTGGGCGATGACCATCACGCGCCAACTGATACGCTACCGCCAAACCCATAGGGCCAGCTCCCAGAACCGCTATACGTTGTGACATGATTAAAATTCCAGCACCACCCGGCCATACACCGGATGGTTAAAAGTTTCTTCGATAGCCGCCGCAAACGGCGTACATGTCACACCAAAAATAGTTGGCCAGTCGATGACTTCGAATTCATCACGCGCTATCAACGCCGCTAACTGCTGAGTGGTGAACGGAGGATTACGATCAAACTGACTCCACAACCACAGCAAAAAATAAAACACGCTGTAAGGTATGCGTAGTATCAGCGCTCCCGCTGCGGTCGTTCTTTTTATAGTGCCAATGATGTCTATGTAATCAATTTTTTCATGACCTGAAATATTGAATACACCTTGATTCATTTTATTTTCTAAGCAGCTAATGATGATGTTGCAAAAATCACCGACGTATAAGGGTTGACGCAAGTAGCGGCCATCGCCCGGAATAGGAAATACTGGCACTTTTTTCATAAACCGCGATAGCCAGCCCAGATGTTTTCGATCAAACCAACCAAACATTAATGTGGGACGCAAAACGGGACAAGCGATACCACTATCCAACACCATCTGTTCCTGTAATTTTTTAGTCTGAGTGTAGTAATCATCGGCACTCGATTGAACCACGGATGAACTGATATGAATTAGTTGCTCGACCTGACCGGCGTTTATCGCATCTAAAATCAAACGCGTTGAGTTCAAATTATTGCGCTCGAAGTCAACGTAGTCATTACCGCCAATTTGGGCTTGCAACATCACCACGGCACGAGCTTGATTGAAATGTCGCTGCCAGTTACCCGGCTCAGCGAGATCGGCGTATTCAATGACAATATCCGGATGCAGTTGCTGCAACACGGCCAGATTAGCGCGATGCTTATCCAGCACGACCAGATTTTTATAACCGCGCTCTTTTAGTCGCACCACCAAATTCTGACCGACCAGACCGGCACCACCCGGCAAAATGATTTTTTCTTGGTTCATTCAGATGTTTAGCTTATTGAAAATCGCACGCGGTAAATGTCGAATTACCATCATGATGATGGCCCACTTAGCCGGCACATACGCCACCGGAGTACCCGCATCAATCGCAGC
>JBIIQR010000331.1:0-2646 GCA_044341985.1 Burkholderiaceae bacterium | reverse complement strand
GCGGCGCTGCACCCCCCAGATAGCCGAACACGAGTGTCGTGCCTTCGCGTGTGGCTTGCTCAATCGAGAGCATGAGCTGATTGAACGAAGCAAATAGCGATTGTGCTGCGGGAAGTTTGAGAATTATTTTTGCTAACACCCACTGCAATAGCGCACCACAAATCACGGTGCGCCACTGTATGTGAGTTTTATCTTTGCAGATCAACCAAGCAATGCCTAGCAATCCGATATAGCCGACTATCGACTGGAGGATAAGATTCATTGGCCGCCAGTTCGCCTAGTGATCCGTCAGTCCTTGTCAGGTACGACGGTAATTTCTATGGTCTTGCGATATTTTTCGCCAAGAGACCGATGAGCACCATCACCTAACTGAAGCGTTAATTTGAATTTACCCGGAGGTAGAAACACTGCGGTTTCGGACTGACCTTTGTCATAGTGTTTGTACTGGTCGTTTCTCGGTATGGTGTGATTCTCGGGTACATCGGTGGCATTAATCAGCAAATGAAAGTGCCCGGTGCCAGGTGTTTCGGTATTGGATTTGGCGAGTGTTTTTCCATCGACTGAAAATTTAGCAGTGAATGTCGAGGTCACTGTTTCGCCGTCTTTAGGTTGAATGAAGTCTACACCTTCCGCATGAGCGAGACCGCTCAGCAGCACTGCAAGCACACCGACTGCTAATTTTATTGTTTTCATCTTGTCTCCTTTCAGTGTGAAAAATATACGCTTCGATGCCTATTCTAAATGAAGTGAATCGGCGTGAATGCATTTGTCACCCAGTTCCGTCTCGAGGACGAGCAAAAGTCCTATCAATTAAGCGGCTCCAACTGGAGGTAAAAATAGAGTAGGAAAATATTATTTAAATAATAAACGGTGCGCTAAATAAATGGGATTATAGGATTTAGCCCGAATAGCACGAGAATGTCTACCGACCGACGATGTCTTGTTTCAGGCTGCTCACCTTGGTGATGATGGCGTCAATGTCGGCAGATTCAACTTTTGCAGCGACCAGAGAGTCGCGCAGAAGTTCAGCAGTGAGATCAAACGAGGTCGACGTGATATTTAGGCCACCGTGGGCGTCGCTGATATTACGACCTGCATACTCTGCAGGTGTTTTACCCATTGCCATGGCGACAAAAGCGACTTGATGCATGATCAGGTGTTCCATATCAGCACCATCGAAGTAGCGCCTTAAATTGGGGCGTTTCATGACGCGCTTATAGAAATCCCTGACAATAAGTGTCACCGCTGGGACACCGCCATATTTATCGAATAGTGTTTGTTCCATAGCGCAATAGCTTACCGAAAATTTTAGTCTTGTGCAGCCTAGATTTTTTCAATGATTGTTCTCGGGTTGAAGCTGTGATCATGATTCATTAATTGAATGGATTACTTTGCTATCCATTTCCTCCAGCTTTCTTCAGCCAATGCCTCGTACTCATTTCTAACAGCAGCTGGGATCAATTTGGGAATGATGGGCACGTAGGAATAATTCTTCCCTTGAATTCGATATCCCTCAGACCACGCACCACATAAAACAACTTCTTCTTTGAGTGTGGCAGGTCGGCTGGAGTAGGTTTCTTTAAATTCTTGTAGTACGAGTTTTCGTCGTTCAATGCCATCATCACGAGCAGCATTGCCAGTGCGCTCTTTTTTTTCTGTGACATACAGATTTTCAAATACATTCACAAAATGCTGAAAATCGGTAGCAGATGCTTCATTATCGTTATGCGTTTCACTCAACATAAAAAAAATCGCAGAACAGCGTCCTGCCTGCATTTCAAATCGCGATTCTTGAGCGACGACTTGAGTACCTATGCAGAACAAAGTAATCAGAGAGGATAGCGAAAGAAACTTAGTCGATGGGCTCATAACAAAAAAATCTCCACTTATATTAAGCAAGCCAGCGCTCCATTGCAGCGGTAGTCATGAAATTAGCTACAGCATAGTATAGTCCTGATAATTAACCGCAATAGATCTACGTAGTTGCCGCGTTAGATTAGTAGCTTTAACAAATTTAGAGTACTTCAGAATTTCACAATTAACATTCTTTAGAAATGACTATGCCCAGCTGGCAGGCTCGATTAGCAAGTTTTATTATTCGTCGACGCATCAAGCCCCGTTTGGGCGATATGTCTAATCTTCACTACGTACGAAAGATATTTGGACAACCACTACCCGCACCTCCGGGCGGGAGGTTCACGCCTGCAATGGTGGCGGGTGTCAGTGGTGAGTGGGTGACGGCTAACAATAAAAATACGCCGCTCGGTGTTTTGCTGTATTTGCATGGTGGTGGATTTATTGGTTGCTCACCGGTGACGCATCGTGCACTTACCGTAGCTTTAGCATTAAAAGGCTGGCGCGTGTTTGTTCCCGATTATCGTCTCGCTCCCGAGCATCCCTTTCCGGCAGCGATAGACGATGCAGTCGCCGTGTGGCGCGAACTGTCGCAAACCATCAGTGATCAACGTCTTGTCGTCGCGGGTGATAGTGCCGGCGGCAATTTATCGCTGGCTTTAATGGTGCATGAAAAAACTGCAGGTCGTCGTTTGCCTGATGCAGCAGCGCTTTTTTCACCGGGTACCGATATGACCGGCCAAAGTCCTTCGCTGCAAACGAATACCGATCGCGATGCTATGTTTCATGGGG
>JBIIQR010000328.1:0-2666 GCA_044341985.1 Burkholderiaceae bacterium | reverse complement strand
TCTTTACCTGGCATGACTTGAACAATCGCGCCGAAGTCGAGCAACTTCAACACAACGCCATCGTAGTTTTTACCGACTTCAACCGATGCAGTGAGTTCTTCAACACGACGTTTAGCTTCTTGACCAGCTGCTGCGTCAACCGAAGCGATAGTCACAATACCTTCATCGGTAATATCGATTTGCGTACCAGTTTCTTCAGTCAGCGCGCGAATAACAGCGCCGCCTTTACCGATAACGTCACGAATCTTTTCTGGATTAATACGAATCGTGATCAAGCGTGGCGCAAAATTCGACAGCTCAGTGCGGCCATGCGGCATCGCTTCTTGCATCTTGCCGAGAATATGGACACGTCCTTCTTTCGCTTGCGCGAGAGCGACTTGCATAATCTCTTTAGTGATACCTTGAATCTTGATATCCATCTGCAGCGCCGTAATACCATTCGCAGTACCGGCTACTTTGAAGTCCATATCGCCGAGGTGATCTTCATCACCCAAAATATCTGACAACACAGCAAACTTGTTGCCTTCTTTAATCAGACCCATAGCGATACCCGCTACGTGTGCTTTCAACGGCATACCTGCATCCATCAACGCGAGACTGCCACCGCAGACTGAGGCCATGGAAGATGAACCATTCGATTCGGTAATCTCAGAGACCAAACGAACTGAATAGCTAAATTCATCAGCCGCAGGCAATGCAGCAATCAGTGCACGCTTTGCTAAACGACCATGACCAATTTCGCGACGCTTAGGTGAGCCGACACGACCTGTTTCACCGGTTGCAAACGGAGGCATGTTGTAGTGAAGCATAAAGCGATCACTGTATTCACCAGTCAACGCATCAATTTTTTGCTCATCACGTGCCGTACCCAGAGTAGCGACTACGAGTGCCTGAGTTTCACCGCGCGTAAACAAGGCGGAACCGTGAGTACGTGGTAACACACTGGTACGAATAGTAATTGGACGCACAGTGCGCGTATCACGACCATCGATACGTGGCTCACCATCGAGAATTTGCGAGCGCACGATTTTAGATTCGAGATCGAACATCACGTTACCAACGTCGGATGAATTAGGAGCATCAGTACCTGCAGCAGTGGCTTCAGCGGCCAATGCAGCATTTACTTCGCTACTGATTTGACGCAGCTTATCAGTACGCGCTTGTTTTTCTTTAGTAGCAAATGCTTCACGCAGTTTGGCTTCAGCCAATTGCGTTACACGTGAAATTAGCGCTTCATTTTTAGGCGCTGGGCTCCACTGCACTTCTGGTTTGCCACCATCACGCACTAAATCATGAATAGCATCAATAACTGCTTTCATATGATCATGGCCAAACACCACAGCGCCCAGCATGATTTCTTCTGAGAGTTCTTGCGCTTCCGATTCCACCATCAGCACAGCCGTTTCAGTACCTGCAACAACTAGATCCATCTTAGACCCAGCCAATTGCGAAACGACAGGATTGAGTACGTATTGGCCATCAATGTAACCAACACGTGCAGCACCGATAGGACCATTGAAAGGAATACCAGCAATGCACAATGCCGCTGATGCACCAATCATGGCTGGAATATCAGGGTCGATTTCAGGATTGACAGACAACACATGAATGACGACTTGTACTTCATTCAGATAACCCTCGGGGAACAAGGGACGAATAGGACGATCGATTAAACGGGAAGTCAGTGTCTCTTTTTCTGAAGGACGACCTTCGCGTTTGAAAAAACCACCGGGGATACGACCGGCAGCATAGGTTTTTTCTAAGTAATCAACGGTGAGTGGGAAAAAATCTTGGCCTGGCTTGGCGTCTTTGCGCGCAACGACCGTAGCAAGAATAACGGTGTCTTCAATCGAAACCATTACTGCACCAGAGGCTTGTCTAGCGATCTCGCCAGTTTCCAGCGTAACGCTGTGTTGACCGTACTGGAAGGTTTTCGTAACTTTATTAAACATGGGGTATTTCCTTTCTATTTTTACCGACAGATTTTCAGGCGCTGTCGTTCACCTCACCACAGACAACGGATCACCGTTATCTTTCGAGAGCATGACAAACCTGCTCTCGCCAACTATTCAATCGTTTAAACAAGCATTCTTCAAAAAGACGAAATGCCCGCATCAGTTATCTGATACAGGCATCTATGTCCTAAATCGGCAGGCAAAATTTATTTGCGCAGGCCAAGCTTTTCAATCAGCGCGCGATAACGAACCGCATCGGTACGCTTCAAGTAAGCTAGCAGACTTTTACGACGATTGACCATCATAATCAGGCCACGACGGGAGTGATGATCCTTGGCGTGGGCCTTAAAGTGACCGTTAAGGTCATTGATTCGTGCGGTCAACAAGGCCACCTGAACTTCTGGGGAGCCCGTGTCATTCTGACCACGTGCATTCGCTGCAATAACCGCAGCTTTACTTTCTTTAGTAACTGGCATGACTGATTACCTTTCACATGCGGCTAGCGGAGAGTGAACCCCATAAACCGTGACAACGTTAAAAAATTGACCACAAACGGTCAACAGAGAATTATAACTGAAAAGCCCCGGCGCTCCCAGCCAAAAGCCCGCCTTCCTAAGCCAGAACAAGCCCAAAACAGCTCAAGATTAAGAAATGCATTGCTAATACTTTAACTTTTTAGCCTTCCAGTCCTGTCCCCACATGAAACTTTGA
>JBIIQR010000329.1:0-2666 GCA_044341985.1 Burkholderiaceae bacterium | reverse complement strand
TTCACTGAAATCCTTTATACCGGTTGATCCCTCATCTGATTTCCCTATTCAGAATCTACCGTTCGGTATTTTCAGCACGCGGCTGTCGCCTGATTTGCGAGTGGGAGTGGCAATTGGTGAGTGGGTACTTGATCTGGCTGAGTTAGAAAAAATAGGTTTGCTATCGCCCGGTAGCCAGCCAGTTTTTAATAAACCTGTTTTGAATGACTTTATCGCGCTTGGACAATCTGTTTGGCGTTCAACTCGCGAGCAGATCAGTTTGCTTCTTCGAAGTGATCATCCGCGCTTGCGCGATGATGCAGTATTACGAGCCAGTGCATTGATTCCTATGCATGAAGCACTCATGCATCTTCCCATTGCCGTTGCTGGCTATACCGATTTTTATTCTTCCAAAGAGCATGCAACGAATGTTGGCTCGATGTTTCGTGATCCGGCGAATGCCTTACTGCCCAATTGGCTGCATCTGCCTGTGGGTTATAACGGTCGCGCTAGTTCAGTGGTGGTGAGTGGTACCGATATACGCCGTCCTATGGGGCAAGTTAAACCGCCATCAGCAGAGCAACCACTGTTTGCTGCCTGTGCCAAATTAGATTTTGAATTAGAGACAGCATTTATTGTGGGAGCCAACACGGTGCTGGGTGAGTCGGTGAATGTGAATGATGCCGAAGCTATGATATTTGGCATGGTGCTTTTGAATGATTGGAGCGCACGCGATATACAGCAGTGGGAATACGTGCCACTAGGACCATTTAATGCCAAGACCTTTGCGACCTCGATATCGCCCTGGGTAGTGACGATGGAGGCTTTGGAACCCTTTCGTGTGCCTGGGCCAAAACAAGAACCCGAACCTTTGCCTTATCTTCGTCAGAACGGCGATCATAGTTTTGATATTCAACTAGCGGTCGAATTGCAGACCGCAGAAAACCATCAGCCAACAACGATATGCAACACGAATTACTGTGCAATGTATTGGAGCATGGCACAGCAACTCGCTCATCACACGATATCCGGTTGCAATCTGCGTGTTGGTGATCTCATGGCGTCGGGCACCATCAGTGGTACGCAACCGGATTCGTTTGGTAGTTTGCTGGAATTAAGTTGGAATGGGCAGCGACCGGTGACACTGAGTGATGGTCAGACAAAACGCAGCTTTCTTGAAGATGGTGATGTGGTAACTATGCGCGGAGCTTGTGTGGGAGCGAACTATCGCTGTGGATTTGGAACGGTGAGTGGACGTGTACTCCCTGCGCAGACTAGCAATTGAAGAATTACTCTATCAATTAATTAAGCAGTTATCATGGCGAACTTCGATATGTGAAATTTAGGCGCGTGTATTGAAGCGCGTTTATTGAACCTGAAGACAAACTGACTACGAGACGGGCACAGTCCGCGCAAAAGGGAGAAGACATGCAGGAGCCGGGCATTCTGGATACGGAGGCGGAGTTCACTCGAGGTCCGATAGGTGAAAAGCTCTACCAATTAACACGGATTTTTGCGCTGATCGGTGGACTGGGGTTCATCGCTTTAGTCGTAATGTCATTAATTTCTATCGTTGGCCGCAAATTGATTTCGATTCCAGTGCCTGGTGACATCGAAGTGATGCAAATGGGAACAGCGATTGCTTCTGCTGCCATGCTCGCTTACTGCGAGATGGAGCGTCATCATTTGCGGGTCGATTTTTTCACTGCGTCAGTGTCGCCTAAAACGCGCGAGATGCTGGATGCTATTTCCCATTTACTGTTAGCCGTTGTGGCAGCCCTGGTTGCCTGGCGTACCGCTGTTTCCGCAATCTCGATACAAGAAGCGGGTGAGACATCGATGATACTTGCATGGCCGGTATGGATTGTTGTTGCGGCTATCGTACCTAGTTTTATTTTGCTCGCCGTTGCTGGGTTGTATAACGCGATCACACACTGGCAGTTAGCAACAGCGGGAGAATCAGCATGAGTGGCATGACGATTGGTTTGATCATGTTTGCGGTGCTGATGGTTCTGTTAGCTTTGCGCGTGCATATTGGTATTGGTATGTTTTTGGTCGGTGCTGGCGGTTTCGTGGTGATGAATGACTATGCATGGCTACCTTTGCTGAATGCACTTAAAAATCTCGCATACTCACGCTTTTCTAATTACGACCTGGCCGTTATTCCTCTGTTTATGTTGATGGGGCAGTTCGCAACGCATGGTGGTTTGTCACGTGCCTTGTTCAAATGCGTGAATAATTTTGTGGGTCACTTGCGCGGTGGTGTAGCGATGGCCGCAGTGGGCGCGTGTGCTGCATTCGGTGCGATTTGTGGATCGTCGCTAGCAACTGCAGCGACCATGGGCCAAGTGGCTCTGCCAGAGTTACGTCGTTATAACTATGCCGGTTCATTGGCAACGGGTGCTTTAGCGGCTGGCGGTACGCTGGGCATCATGATTCCTCCATCAGTGCCTCTAGTGATTTATGCGGTGTTGACGCAAGAGTCGATCGGTAAATTGTTTATGGCCGCGATCATTCCTGGTTTGTTGGCGATGCTGGGCTATATGCTGGTGATTCGTATTGTGGTGGCTATTAAGCCAGAGGCGGGTCCGGCAGGCGAGCGTGTACCTACCGCGGCAGCGTTGCGATCACTGGTGGGTGTCATACCGATCATGCTGGTGTTTTTAGTCGTGATTGTGGGTATCTAT
>JBIIQR010000327.1:0-2668 GCA_044341985.1 Burkholderiaceae bacterium | reverse complement strand
TCAATTAACCAGACAAGCCTTAATTACTCTGAGCCCATGCGCGGGCAACTGGTGTAAATTATCGCCCTTGGCGATTAAATCGCATCGAATAAAACACCAGGAGAAAATTTTGAAAATCACCACCGGGCGCCCTGCGACTCTGGCTACGCATGGCATGGTCACCTGCCCTCATTCCCTCGCCTCGCAAGCTGGCATTGATGTATTACGTGCGGGTGGCTCTGCGGTGGATGCTGCGATTGCAACCAGTGCAGCCCTCGCCGTTATTTATCCGCACATGGTGGGCGTAGGTGGTGATGCCTTCTGGTTGATTCATGATGCTAAAACGGGCGATGTGCATTTTTTAAATGGTGGTGGTCGTGCCGCTGCCTCTGCCAGTGCCGACTATTTCACTAGCCGTGGCATGAAAGAAATTCCATTTCGCGGTATCTTGCCCGCCAGCTTGACGACACCGGGTTCCGTTGATAGTTGGTGTCAAGCGCATGCCAAGTACGGCAAGCTACCCATGACGCGTAATCTGCAATCGGCGATCACGTATGCACGTGACGGTTTTCCTGTTACGGAGCGACTCGCTGGCTGGATAGCAAAAACAGAACAAGAACTTCGTGCTGAACCTGATGCAGCCGCTATCTTTTTAAAAAATGGCGTTCCACAAACCGGCTCTCTACTACGCAACCCTGGCTTAGCCAATACACTTGAATCGATAGGCCGCGATGGCCGACAAGGTTTTTATGAAGGTCCTGTCGCTGATGCACTCGTTAACTATGTACAAAAACGTGGCGGCTTTTTTACTAAACAAGATTTACAAGCTCAGCATGCTGAATGGGGTCAGCCACTGGTAGGTCACTACCATGATCTGACGCTGTATCAAACACCTGCACCAACGCAGGGCTTTGCTGTGATCGAGATGCTGAATTTAATTGAGCCGTTGGATTTGAAAAAAAATGGCTTTCTCGGTGCTGATCATGTGCACTTACTCGTGCAAGCAAAACAAATTACTTACCATGATAGAGATCGCTATATTGCTGATCCTAAGTTTGCAGATATACCTATGGATCGATTGATCTCGAAAGAGTATGCGAATGAACGGCGTTCACTGATTGATGCGGAACATGCTCTGCCTTGGGACAAAATTCCTTCATATGGCAGTCTAACGGGTGACACCGTGTATATTGCCGTGGTGGATGCCGAAGGTAATGCTGTGTCGCTGATTCATAGTTTGTATGGTGTGTTTGGCTCAACTGTGGTGGCAGGTGACACAGGTATTGTTTTACAAAATCGCAGTGCGTATTTCTCGCTTGATCCACAGCACCCAAACAAAGTCGAACCAGGAAAAATTCCATTGCACACTTTGATTGCCTCTATCGGTAAACGGAATGGCAAACTGTGGAGCGTGGTCGGTTGCATGGGCGCAGATGGTCAGCCACAAATACAATTACAGACCTATGTCGCGATGATGGATTTTGGTTGTGATATTCAACAAGCACTGGAAGCGCCGCGCTGGCTTTCGGGTCGCTTTGCGATTGGCGAAGCGCGCGATACCTTGCACATCGAAGGACGTTTTCCTGAAGCGACTTTCAAAACGCTAGAACAACGCGGGCACATGCTGAATCGCTGGGATGATTGGAATGAACTCGCTGGACATGCTCATGGCATCACGATTGATCCAGTCAGTGGTATTCGGGTCGGCGGCTCAGACCCCAGAAGCGACGGTGCTGCTATCGGTTACTAAACAATAGTCTGTACCGGAGGTCGACATGCAAGAAACTACACGCTGGAAAAAACGACCTCCTGCTTCGAATTGGGGCGACTTTGGTGCAGATGATCAAGCCGGTCGACTAAATTTAATTACCCCCGAAAAGGTATTGCAAGGCATTGCTGAAGTACACGTGGGTTTGAATTTTAATTTGTCGTTACCCCTCGATGTCCCTGGTGGGAATGTATTAAATCCCCGTCGTTATCCGCCTGTATTGCGACCTACTTTACGCAATCAACAGCCCAACATGAATTACGCTTTAGGCAAAGACAATCCTCATCACACCGATGTGGTGAGCGATGATCTCGCAATTCTTCATCTCCAATACAGCACGCAATGGGATAGCCTCGCCCATGTAGGCTCACTGTTTGATGCCAATGATGATGGTGTGGCCGAAGCGGTTTACTACAACGGCTATCGCGCTGGTATTGATGTGGTTGGTCCCAGCGATGCTGCGGATGCCGGTATTTTTTCTTCTATCGAAAACCGCTCAACTTCAAACGCTAAAGCGTTGGGTATAGAAAAAATGGCTGAGCGCTGCGTGCAAGGTCGCGCTGTGATGATTGATCTGCATGCGCATGTGGGCAATCAACGCGTGAATGTTGATTGCAACTTGCTCAATGAAATTTTAATTAAAGACAGCATCACCATTGAGCGTGGTGATATGGTCTGTTTGCACACGGGATTTGCTGAACTTTTATTAGGAATGAATCGTCAACCTAACGAAGCTATTCTGGCTCACAGTTGCGCGGTACTGGAAGGACGCGACCCGAAATTATTAGAATGGATTAGCGATTCGGGATTATCCGTCATCATCGCTGACAATTATGCTGTTGAAGCGCACCCTGCCTCGCATCACAGTGGCTCATGCGCGACCCTACCTTTACACGAGCACTGTTTGTTTAAGTTAGGTCT
>JBIIQR010000326.1:0-2679 GCA_044341985.1 Burkholderiaceae bacterium | reverse complement strand
GCTTCGCCGGGGTGTACCTCTTCAGAAACGGCGCCATGACGACCAGATTCTTCACGCAACATCAACAATTCGAATTCCACGCCAATTTGGCGCAGAAGCTCACGTCGGCGTGGGCTCTTCGATGCGAGATAAATCTTGTGATCGGCCATCGCCATGCAATTTCCCTAATGTGTTCGTGCGACGTTAACCGATATTAATTTAAGATTGTTTAAAGTGATGCCCGATGATAGGGATGGTTTTTTGTAATCGACCAGGCGCGGTACAACTGCTCGGCGAGTAAAACTCTGACCATTCCATGGGGCAGGGTCAAACTAGACACTCGCATCAGCATATCGGCTTGCTTTTTGAATGCTGCATCCAGTCCATCTGCGCCGCCAATGACGAATGTAACATCTCGCCCTTGCTGTTGCCATTGAGTTAAGTGCGTGGATAGCTGCATGGTTGTTAGATCTATCCCATGTTCGTCCAGCGCGACTAGATAGCCACCTTTAGGTAAAACGGCTTCAATCCGCAGTTTTTCTTGAGCCATGACGGTTTCAGCGTTGCGGCCTGACGAGCGCTCAATCGGTTTTATTTCTTTCAACACCAAACGACATTCGGGCGGCATGCGCTTGGCGTATTCCTGAAAACCAGTTTCTATCCACGCGGGCATTTTGTGACCGACGGCTGCAACAATCAGTTGCATGGTGTCACACGCACATCAGCGCGAGGCTGATTTTTTAGCCGCCTTCTTGGCGGGAGGTGATGCTCTTTTTACGGGTGCCTTTTTACTCGCTGTTTTACTGGCTGTTTTACCTACAATTTTTTTGATAGGTACTTTTTTCACTACTGATTTAGCAGCCGTTTTACGCGCTGTCTTACTCGCTGTTTTAGCGGGTGTTTTTGAAACCGATTTAGCAGCCGTTCTAGTGGGAGTCTTTGTTGCTGTTTTACTTGTCGTCTTAGTAGCTTTTTCTGCAGGCACTTTCTTAGCAGCGGCCTTTGCTGCAGGGGCTGGCTTAGAACCTACGAGATGCCCTTTTACCAAGGATGGGCTTGCCCCACTAGATAAACGTTTGGCAGCACCAAATTTCACTTCTTTGTCGCCCCAGATTTCTTCCAGACGGTAGTAGGCGCGAATTGCCGGCTGCATGATGTGTACGATCATGTCACCCAAATCGACCAAGACCCATTCGCCCGTACCTTCACCTTCAATACCGACAATGTGGCCGCCAGCGGCTTTTACTTTGTCCCGCACCGATGCCGCCAGCGCCTTGGTTTGACGATTAGAAGTACCGGAGGCGATCGCTATACGATCGAACATACTGGTCAAATGGGTGGTGTCGTAAACGCGAATGTCTTGCGCTTTAATATCCTCTAAAGCGTCGATAACTAGGGCCTGCAGTTTTTTGATATCCATTAAGTAGTCTGATAAAGATGATGTTGTTGGGCGTAGTCTAGCACTGGCGTGGGCAATAAGCCGTTAACTGACTCACCTTGCCGCAGTGACTCACGCAGTGCAGTGGAAGAAACTTCCCACGCCAGATTGTAGGCAATAAAGCATAGCCCACAGGCTGTTTGTTTAAGTTGAGAAGGATTCGCCAAACGGCGACTGATCTCATGTACTACTTCACTATCTAACGCGGCCTGGTCGATGACATACCCGGGACGCGCAGCGATGCATAGATTGGTTAATGCAAACAACTCACGCCATTCATGCCAAGTATGAAGATTCGTTAACTGATCAGCACCGATAATCCATAGCAGCGATGCTTGTGCCCCTACAGTGCGTCGTAGTTCACGGAGGGTATCGACGGTGTAGCTTGGACCTTCACGCTGAATTTCCAAGGTATCGACATGTACCGTAACGGGCCACTGTTGAAACGCTAGTTTCAGCATAGCGATTCGATGCTCGGCCGCCGTTTTTAAACCCGGTTTTTGCCATGGCTGACCAGCGGGGATGAGTCGTAATTCATCGGGGTGTAGCAAGGTACAAAAATAATGTGCCAGACCGATATGTCCCGCGTGAACTGGATCGAAACTGCCACCCAGTAGCAAAATGCAAGGCGGGTTCACCGCTCAATTACCCATGATCATGCGGCGAGCCAATCACGATGTGGCAAAAAGTCGGTATACAGTGCAGCTTCGGGTGTGCCTGCTTCAGGTTTCCAGTCGTAGCGCCATTTCACAATCGGTGGCAGCGACATCAGAATAGATTCAGTACGTCCACCAGATTGCAATCCAAATAGGGTGCCACGGTCAAACACCAGATTAAATTCTACATAGCGTCCACGACGATACGCTTGAAAATCACGTTCACGTTCACCGTAAGGCGTATCTTTGCGGCGCTTGAGAATCGGTACATAAGCATCAATGAAATGATTGCCGACATTTTGTGTCATCGCAAAACTTTGATCGAAACCAGGCGCATTAAAGTCATCAAAAAATACACCGCCTACACCGCGAGCTTCTTTGCGATGCTTAAGATAAAAATACTCATCACACCATTGCTTAAATTGGGAATGAAGATCAGCACCGAAAGGCGTTAGCGCATCGTGGCAAGTTTGATGAAAATGTTTCGCATCTTCGGTAAAGCCGTAATAGGGGGTTAGATCCATACCGCCACCAAACCACCATACAGGATCTTTACTAGGGCCTGTAGTGGTAAAAAAACGGACGTTCATGTGCACGGTTGGCGCA
>JBIIQR010000343.1:0-2679 GCA_044341985.1 Burkholderiaceae bacterium | reverse complement strand
TTTTTGCCCGGACCGGTGACTAATAGCTTCACCATTTCATACTGGCAGGTGTTGGTGTCTTGGTATTCGTCGAGTAGTAGGTACCTCAGTTTGCGTTGCCAGCGATCGCGCGCGGCTTCATCGGTACGAAATAACTCAACTGGCAGGCGAATCAAATCATCAAAATCGACGGCTTGATAGCTTGTAAGCGTGGCGACATAGTTTCGATACAAGCGCGCGGCCTGGGCTTCGTTTTCATCTTTAGCGATATTCAACGCTTGCTCGGGTGTGAGTAAGGCGTTCTTCCATAGTGAAATCGCTTGCTGCAATTTTCGTATCAGCGCTTTGTCGGTAGTGGCTGAAAGATCTTGGATGACGGAATAACAATCATCGCTGTCCATGATGGAAAAGCGTTCTTTCAATTTCAAACTGGCTGCTTCGCGCCGCAATATGTGCACGCCCAGCGAGTGAAAGGTGGAGACGGTTAATTGTTTTGCGTGGCCAGGCTCATGCAGTAGCTTAGCGACGCGCTCACGCATTTCGAGGGCCGCTTTATTGGTAAAGGTGAGCGCAGCGATGTTTTTTGCTTCGTAGCCGCACGATTGGATCAGGTGCGCGATTTTTTGGGTAATGACGCGCGTTTTACCTGAGCCTGCGCCGGCCAGCACCAGACATGGACCATCGATGTAATTAACAGCATCGCGCTGCGGCGTATTTAAGCCAGACGGCATTCAGAAAACAGATAAAGTAGGAATAATTGCACAGGGTTTTGCATGCGTTTCGTGCTCTTTGCGTGCACAGCCCTCATTGTAACGAATCCGCGCGAGCAATTCGACGTCCATGGTAAAGTGATTTGCTGATTGATACTATTTGGCTTATGAAATTTGTTCATCTGATTGAAATTAATGCCGCTGACAATCCCTTGATTGCACCTCTGAGTCGCGCTCAACTGTGGCGTGGATTAGTACTGCGCGCTGAGCGGCCCACTTTGTTTGTGCTGGCCTTAGATGCTTGCGATATAACGGAGCGCTCTGAAAATGGCATCTCACGCACGCTGCAATTTGGCAAGTTGATTATTCATGATGAAGTACATTTTGCACCTCAACAGTTTGTCCGTTATCACGTACCTCAACAAAATGAAATTCCCGCGTCGGATTTAACGATGACGATTGAAGAGCCTGCTGCAGGCGCTTTATTCGTGCGCTTCGACTACGACGACCACCAAGATACTGCTGATGATGCTGAAGCAGAGTTTTACAATAATTTTAGGCGCGATGCCTACAAAGAGTCGGACATTGATACGGTACGTAAGATTCGTGAATTAGCGATGCAAGGCCAACTTGATGCGCCATTGCAGTAAGCAACGCCGTAATTAACCTATGCGCTTGCTTATGGCATTAGATATCAACCGGATCTACTTCTAACGACCAGCGAAGGCGTGATTTCGATTCGCGCAGCGCTTGCATCCACGGTTTTAAAAACGCTTGTAATACGGCGCGCGATGTTGACTCGAGCAATAGCTGTGCGCGCTCGACTCCCGCTACCCGGGTGATGGTCATCGGCACAGGATCGTTAATGATGATGCCTTCGTGGTCTAACAATGTTTTAGCCGTCGTTAAAAACTCTAAGGCTTTATCTACTGTTTTAGCTTCAGCGCGTAACAATGCTTGAAACACAAAAGGTGGCAAGCCCGCGCTATGACGCTCTTCTAAAACGCTAGCCGCAAAACCCGTGTAATCCTGATTCATTAGCGCACGATACAGCGGATGTTGTGGATAGCGTGTTTGTACTAACACCTCACTCACACTGCCTACTTCACTTGCTGCGCGACCTGCACGCCCGGCCACTTGCATTAATTGTGCAAACAATCGTTCACTAGCGCGGTAGTCTTGAGAAAACAATGCGGTATCGGGATTAATCACCCCGACTAAGGTTAACCGTTGAAAGTCATGACCCTTCGCGACCATTTGCGTGCCGAGCAAGATATCAACGTCACCACGATGGACTGAATCAAACGCTTCTTGTGCGCTGCCTTTGCGACGGGTGGAATCCGCATCAATACGCAAGATGCGCGCTTCGGGGAATAGTGTGTGCAGATGCTCTTCTACGCGCTGCGTGCCACGCCCCAAGGGCTGTATGTCGACATTGCCGCAGGTTGGACACGACTGCGGCACGCGCAATTCCAAACTACAGTGATGACAACGCAGACGACGCTCAGGTTTATGCAGCACCATAAAAGCGGTACAGCGCCGGCAATTGCTGATCCAACCACAGGCATCGCAATGCATGACGGGAGCATACCCACGGCGATTTAAAAAGAGTAATGATTGTTCGCCGCGCGCGAGTCGTTCGCGCAATGCAGTTAGCAGCGATGGACATAAGCCTTCAACGGCTTTGTCGCGCTCCATGTCGATTAAGCCAACCCGTGGCACGGTAGCTTGCGCTGCGGCTCGTTGAGTCAGTGTGAGCCGTTTATAACGACCTGTTTCTGCGTGCTGCCAGCTTTCTATCGACGGCGTAGCCGAACCTAACACGACAGGAATCGCTAATTGACGCGCACGCCAGATCGCTAGATCACGCGCGGAATAACGCAAGCCTTCTTGCTGTTTGTAGGACGCATCATGTTCTTCATCGACGATGATGAGTTTTAAATGCGGCATTGACGCCAGCACGGCGAGTCGCGTTCCCAACACGATGTCG
>JBIIQR010000325.1:0-2687 GCA_044341985.1 Burkholderiaceae bacterium | reverse complement strand
TTGTGTCAGCGCAAACCTCGCCAAATTCCACCTAAGAAACCTCTCTAAGGCATCCGATTTCAAATTATTTGTGCGATTAACAACACTTTGTTCAAAAAATGCAGCTTTTTAGTTGTTAATTTACTAAACTAAATGTTGTTTAAAGAGCAATTTAATAGTGAGCTCGATTTTCCAGAGATGTTTTTGAGCGAATGGGGAGGTCATCTTGCAAGCATTTTCAAGCACAGTCAGAGACATGTATGCGTTGGCTGAATACGCAGCGCCCGACCAATTTCTAACTCAGGCAATCAATTTGCTCCAAATGTGGATACGTTTTGATGGAGCTATCTTTGGTACCGGCGAAAGCGCGCAAAAAAATACCTTGGCGTTGCTGGAGTCATCGATGGACGTACCCGCAGCGACCGTACCAGAAACAATTATTTCGAAAACTGGCACCACAGGCGATGCTGGGTCGCGTTTTGCCAATGATCCCGTGGCACGCGGATTTCGTGATGCACCTTTTTCTCCTGAGCGAGGCGGTGTTCGTGAGTTGTATCGTAAAAGCCGTGATGGAAAGAAGAAGCCCACTAAAGAGCTATCCGGCACGCGCAATCTTGCTGAAGAGTTGAGTTTGTGCCATCTGATGGTCCATGGCGATGATCCTAAGCGCGTCGCTCCTGCACGCTGGATTGTGCTGTATCGCAAGCATGACATACGCTTTGCTGATACCGATGCCGCCTGTCTGCATGGATTGTGGATTCATCTCTCGCGTGCGTTAGCCATTAATCGCAGCCGTGTTTATGAGCGTAATGCGCAGCGCGATAAATCCCATGCAGTCGCCTCGGGGTTGATTTCACCCGAGGGACAGATAGAAATTGGTGATCAGCGTTTGTTTGACTTAATGGAACGCGAGTGGCCAGAGAGCGCGCCCGATCGTATTCCGGGGCAGGTCATGGAAATTTTACTGACAGGTAAACCATTTCGCGGTACTCAAATTGAAATTAGTCTGCATCGTCAAAATGGTAGTTTGAGTTGTCGTGTACGCCCAGTCGGGGTGATGGAGATATTGAGTCCGCGAGAATTTGTGGTGGCAAAACGATTTGCTGCAGGAATGAGCCATAAGCAGATTGCGCGCGAACTGGGCGTTTCGCATCACACCGTCCGTAATCAGCTAGCGCATTTGTACCGCAAGTTGAATCTGCACGACAAGATGTCACTGGCTCAGTATTTAGCAACCAATGCTGCACCCGTTTAACTCTTGTTTGCGAGAATTACGTAAGGTCCTTGGGCCGTCATCCGCTAAAATGCAGGCTTCTCGCACGACGGTGGACCTTATGACTCAGGATGAATTAAAGCAAGCAGTCGCACGCGCTGCAATTGACTACGTAGTGGATGGCGAAATTATTGGGGTAGGAACGGGTTCAACAGCGAATTTTTTTATCGATGAGCTGGGCAAAATCCGCGATCGTATTCGAGGTGCAGTTGCATCCTCCGAAGCGACAGCCAACCGACTGAAGTCTCACGGCATCACCGTATTTGATTTGAACGATGTGACTAAACTATCGGTGTATGTGGATGGTGCCGATGAGATCAATCATCAGGGTCAAATGATTAAAGGCGGTGGCGGTGCTTTGACTCGAGAAAAAATTGTCGCCTCCGTCGCTGATCAATTTATTTGCATTGCTGATGAATCCAAACTCGTCGACGTGATGGGTCAATTCCCATTGCCGTTAGAAGTCATACCGATGGCAGAGAAAGCCGTGATGCGGCAATTGATTGCGCTAGGTGCTCAGCCCGAACTTCGTATGAAAGAGGGTAAACCCTACGTTACCGATAATGGTTGTTGGATACTCGACGCTCGCGGTTTGCAGATTCATGATCCACTTGAACTCGAGCAGAAAATTAATCAGATCGCCGGCGTAGTGAGCGTAGGGCTGTTTGCGAAAAAAGCGGCCTCGGTTTGCTTGCTGGGATCAGGCGCGGGTGTGAAGACCTTGAAATTTTGAGGTTGTCGGACGTTTAATCAAACACGAATTGCTAAATATTACCTTCTCTTTTCAGAGCATTGCTATTGAATAAAGTCTCCATTTTTCGAGCTTGAAATCGAGCTTTAAGGCGGCGATGTTCGCATATGGCATGCATGCCAGAATTTCAAGATGAAATTGAATCGATAAAACCGTATAAGTTGGTTTTTGTTTCGATCCTAACCCAGCAAATGACAAAGTCCAGCATAACTTATGGTCTTTAATGTTTCTAGCCTCCCAGGCCTGGACTCGAATCAGGGTCCTTCGGATTGCCAGAGCGGATTGTCTTATTGGTTGTTTCTAGCGGAATTAGAAGCCTTTCAAAAAATAGGGGAATGTTTTGTTCAGCGCACCTTCCAAAAGTGCTTGGTTTAACTATCGTTGATAGGATAATTATAATTTTAGCTACTTTGATAGCCCTAGGCCGATAACAGATCGAGCTAAAAAAATTCGGCAACTCAAACAATAATTTATTATAATAATAATAAAAATTAAAACATAAAATATTCTTCGGCTATAAATAGTTCGCTAAACGTCCATGCGATTGATTAATTCTGCAACAATTTAAATTCCTGATACCGATGTCAACAAACATAATTAATGGCAATCTGACCGTAACTAGCTCCACCGGTGATGCAAAGAGAACTCTGCAAAATACCGCAGTGGTTTCATCATCCAAGCTTG